>JANXCW010000009.1 GCA_025059775.1 Armatimonadota bacterium | reverse complement strand
GGTTCCGGAGGGTTCCCACTGGGCCCGTTCCTCTCCCAGCCGGCGGATGTGGGTGGGGGAGGCGATGAGGGAGGCGGAGCCTGCGAGGGAGAGGTAGATGCCGTTGTTCCACTGGGAGAAGTTGACCCGGACCGTATGTCGGTTGAGGACGTCCACGGACTGGATGGTGGGGGGGAGGCGACGGGCTTTGAGGTTTTCCTCGAGGCTGAACTTTACGGCGTCGGCGTCGAGTTCGGAGCCGTCGTGGAAGCGCACGCCTTGGCGGAGCCGCAGCACGAGTCCCTTGCGGTCCGGGGTGACCTCCCAGTGGGTAGCGAGTTTGGGGCTGATGCGGCCGCGGGCGTCCACCCAGAGGAGGGTTTCGTAGACGGGGACCGCGGGGATGATGCCGAAGACGGGCATTTTCCAGGGGACGCCGAAGGGGCCTCCGGGGGCCTCATCTGCCACCCGGAGGATTCCGCCCCGGCGGGGCTGCTCTGCCGGCGCACCGAATCCCCCGGCAACCGATCCCAGGGCCACGGCCACCGCGGCCAACACCGCCAGCACGCCCTTTTGTCTCCGCATGGTTCCCCCCTTACCGAACGATTGCGCCCACACTCACCATTCTATAGATGGAACCCGGAGAGCACGTCAACCGTCCCGCCCCCTGGGTCGGATTGCAACATCATGCAATTTCCTGTATGGTTATGCCATGATCCGGGCGAGCGTGGTGGGCGCGAGCGGGTATACGGGGGGGGAGCTGGTGCGGTGGCTGGTGCGCCACCCCCGGGTGGAGCTGATGCATCTCGCCGCGGGACAGCACCAGGGCAAGTCCCTCCCGGAGGTCTTCCCCCATCTGGAAGGGCTCGTGCGTAGGCCCCTGGGGGAACCGAACTGGCGGAAGCTGGGGCAGGAGAGCGATGTGGTATTCCTGGCGCTTCCCCACGGACTCGCCCTGGAGGCCGCTCCTGAGATCCTGGCCGCGGGCGCCCGAGTGGTGGATCTGGGGCCGGACTTCCGCTTGCGGGATCCCGCTCAGTACGCCCGGTGGTACGGGCGGGAGCACACGGCTGTGCACCTGTTGAAGGAGGCGGTCTACGGGCTTCCGGAGCTCCACCGTAGCCGCATCCGGGAGGCAAACCTCGTGGCGGTTCCGGGCTGTTACCCCACGGCTGCGCTGCTCGGTCTGCTGCCCCTCCTGCGGGCAGGATACGGGAGCGGACCCGTGGTGGTGGACGCGAAGTCCGGGGTATCTGGGGCTGGCCGGAGCGTGTCCCTGGGCACCCACTTCAGCGAGATCAACGAGAACGTACGGCCCTACAACGCGGCCCACCACCGCCATATCCCCGAGATGGAACAGACCCTGGCGGAGGCAGGATGTCCCGCTGCCGTGTGCTTCGTCCCACACCTGGTTCCCATGACCCGAGGGATCCTCGCTACCTGCTACGTACGGCTCGGCCGTCCCCTGGCAGGCCAGGCTGCCCTGGACCTGTACCGGGAGGCGTACGCGGGAGAGCCCTTCATGCGGGTGCTCACGGGGGACCTCCCGCAGACGAAGGCCACGTATGGCTCCAACTTCTGCGATCTGACGGTTCGGGTGGATACGGAGCGGGAGGTGGCCATTGCCATCGCGGCCCTGGACAACCTGGGGAAGGGGGCTGCGGGGCAGGCCATCCAGTGCATGAACCTCATGTTCGGGCTTCCGGAGACGGAAGGGCTCCTCACCCCTCCCCTCTACCCCTAGGTGCCATGGAGCTCTCGGAGCACGTGGTCCGCATTCCAGGAGACGTCACGAGCCCGCAGGGCTTCCTGGCGGCGGGAGTACATTGCGGGATCAAGCCCCAGCGGCTGGACCTGGCCCTCCTCTACTCGGAAGTCCCTGCCTCCGCGGCGGGGCTCTTCACCGCCAACCGAGTGAAGGCGGCACCCGTGCGGTACTGCCAGGAGGCCCTGTCCGGGGGAGTCGCGCAGGCCATCGTGGCCAACAGCGGCAACGCCAACGCCTGCACGGGGCCGCGGGGGCTTCGGGACGCCTACGAGATGGCGGAACTCGCCGCACGGGAGCTCGGGATCCCGCGTTCCCGCGTGCTGGTGTGCAGCACGGGGGTGATCGGCGTTCCCCTCCCCATGGAGGCCATCCGTCGGGGGATCCCGCAGGCGGTACGAGCCCTGGAACGTCGGGGCGAGGCCGCGGCGGAGGCCATCCTCACCACGGATGCCTTCCCCAAACGGGCCGCGGCGCAGGTGCGCTTGCCGGAGGGCGTGGTGACGGTGGGCGGGATGGCGAAGGGTGCCGGGATGATCCATCCCCAGCTCGCCACTACCCTGGGCTTTCTCACCACGGATGCCCGCATCTCCCCCGGACGGCTCCGGGAGGCGCTCCGAATTGCCGCGGATGCTTCCTTCAACCGCATCACCGTGGACGGAGACACCAGCACCAACGACAGCCTCATCGTTCTGGCGAACGGCCGAGCAGGGATCTCCGCGGAAGAGGGGGAGGCCTACCGACGGTTCTGCGCGGCCCTCACCGCGGTGGCGGAGGACTTGGCGAAGATGGTGGTGCGGGATGGGGAGGGTGCCACGCGGCTCGTGCGGGTGGAGGTCACAGGCGCCCTGGACGAGGCAGAGGCCCGGAAGGCTGCCTATACCGTGGCCACCTCGCTCCTGGTGAAGACCATGCTGCACGGCGGGGAGCCAAACTGGGGCAGAATCCTCGCGGCGGTGGGAAGAGCCGGGGTGGCTCTGGAGGAGTCCAGGACACGCATCTGGTTCGGGCCGGTCCTGGTGGTCCAAGGCGGCGTGGGGATTCCCGAGGCCCTTCCCGATGGCGCGCAGGCCCTGCGGGCCCCGGAGGTGACCCTGCGGGTGGACCTGGGGGTGGGGAGCGGGCGGTGGTGGGTGTGGACGTGCGACCTCAGCGAGGAATACGTGTGCCTGAACGGCGCCTACATCACGTAGGAGGAAGGCGGTGAACGTCCTGCCGCTAGAGAGCCCGGGCATCGGTACCTCCCTGGCCCACGCCCTGCGCTACGTGGCGGCGTGGAAGGACCGCACGGTGGTCGTGAAGTTCGGAGGGAGCGTCCTGGACGCTCAGGAGCTGGGCACCCTCCCGGAGGATCTCGTGCTCCTGCAGCGGGCAGGGGTGCGGCCCGTGCTGGTGCACGGCGGTGGCCCGGAGATCACCCGCACCCTGGAGCGTCTGGGTAAGACCACGCGGTTCATCAACGGTCTGCGGGTCACGGACGCGGAGACCATAGAAGTGGTGGAGATGGTGCTCGCGGGTCGTGTGAACAAGCACCTGGTGACCCTCATCCACCGGGCGGGCGGCCGGGCCGTGGGACTTTCGGGAAAGGACGCACGGCTTTTGCAGGTCCGCAAGCACGGTGGAGAGGTGGATCTGGGGTACGTGGGTGAGGTGGAGCGGGTAGATCCGGAGATCGTACAGGTTCTGCTGGACGCGGGATTTCTCCCCGTCATCGCCTCTCTGGGATTTGGCCCGGACGGCCAGAGCTACAACCTCAACGCGGATACCGCGGCCGCGGCCCTGGCGGTGGGCCTGCGGGCCCAGAAGCTCATCCTCCTCACGGACGTGCCGGGGGTGTACCGGGAAGCGGATGGCCGTCGGGAGCTCCTGAGCGAGCTCAGCCCGGAGGAGGCGAGGCAGCTCATCGCCTCCGGTGTGATCTCCAGGGGAATGATCCCCAAAGTGGAGGCCTGCCTGCAGGCTCTTGCGGGCGGCGTGCGGAGTGCCCACATCATCGGCACAGATCTACCTCACGGCCTGCTGATTGAACTCTTCACGGAGACCGGAGTCGGCACCATGATCCGCCCTGCGGAGGGCTAGATGGACCTGGAAACGGTGCTGGAGTGGTCGGACCGGTACCTCTTCCGCACGTACCGGCGGTCGCCCGTGGCCTTCGTACGCGGGGAGGGCGTGCGGCTGTGGGATCTCGGGGGTCGGGAGTACCTGGACTTCGTGGCGGGGATTGCCGCCACCAGCCTCGGGCATGCGCACCCGGATCTGGTGCGGGCCCTGTGTGACCAAGTTTCCCGCTACCTGCACGTCTCGAACCTCTACCACATCCCCGAGCAGGCCCGGGCCGCCAAGCGGCTGGCGGAGCTGAGTGGGCTCCCTCGGGTCTTCTTCTGCAACAGCGGGGCGGAGGCCGTGGAGGCCGCCATCAAACTGGCCCGGCGGTGGGGCCGGGGGGTGCGGGGTCCGGACGCCTACGAGATCGTGACCATGGAGGGCAGCTTCCACGGCCGCACCCTGGGGGCTTTGGCGGCCACGGGAAACCCCCGGTACTGGCAGGGCTTTGAGCCTCTCCCCCCGGGATTCCGGTTCGTGCCCTACGACAGCCTCGGGGCCGTGGCGGACGCCATCACGGATCGCACCTGTGCGGTGCTGGTGGAGCCCGTGCAGGGAGAGGGCGGCGTGGTGGTCCCTTCTCCGGGGTACCTGCGGGACCTGGAGGCCCTCTGCCGGGAGAAGGGGGTGCTGCTGGTGCTGGACGAGGTGCAGACGGGGATCGGCCGCACGGGTGCGCTCTTTGCCTTCCAGCGGGAGGGGGTTCAGCCGGACGTGGTGACCTTGGGCAAGGGACTCGGGGGCGGGGTTCCCGTGGGCGCGGTGCTGGCCCGGGAGGAGGTGGCCCAGCACCTGGGCCCGGGGGATCACGGGAGCACCTTCGGCGGCAACCCCCTGGCCTGTGCCGCGGTCCATGTGGTGCTAGAGGTGGTGGAGCGGGACGGACTTGTGGAGAACGCCCGGCGGGCGGGAGATCGGCTCCTGCGGGGACTCCGGGGGCTGGCGGAGCGGAACGCCCTCATCGAGTCCGTACGGGGGGTGGGGCTCCTGGTGGCCGCCGACCTGCGGGTGGAGGCGGCCTCCGTGGTGGAGGCGGCGCTCGGGGAGGGCTTGCTCGTGAACGCGGTGCGGCCCACCACCCTGCGACTCTGTCCACCCCTCGTGGTCTCCGAGGCGGAGGTGGACGAGGCGGTGGTGCGGCTGGGGCGGGCGATGGAGAAGATCTCCGCGAGGTGAGCGGGTGGAGAGGGTTCGGAAGGTGGCGCTGGCGTACTCCGGAGGACTTGATACCTCCGTGGCCATTCCCTGGCTGCGGGAGCGGTACGGGTGTGAGGTCGTCGCGGTGGTAGCGGACGTGGGACAGCTCGACGACTTCGATGTCCTCCGCCGGAAGGCGTTGCAGAGCGGCGCCGCCAGTTGCCACGTGGTGGATGTGCAGGAGGAGTTCGTCCGGGACTACTGCTTCCGGGCCCTGCGGGCGGGCGCGGTGTACGAGGGACGGTACCTGCTGGGCACTGCCCTGGCCCGCCCCCTCATCGCGAAGGTGCAGGTGGCGGTGGCCCGGGCCACGGGATGCGACGCCCTCGCCCACGGCTGTACGGGCAAGGGCAACGACCAGGTGCGGTTCGAGTTGAGCTACCGGGCTCTGGCACCGGACCTCCGGGTCATCGCACCGTGGCGGGAGTGGGAGCTGCGGAGCCGGGAGGACGAGCTCCGCTACGCGGAGGAGCACGGGATCCCCGTCCCCGTGACCGCGGAGAAGCCCTACAGCATCGACCAGAACCTCTGGCACACCTCGTACGAAGGGGGAATCCTGGAGGATCCCGCCGTCCCGCCTCCCGAGGACATGTTCCAGCTCACCGTGGATCCCCGGAGGGCCCCGGACAACCCGCGGCGCCTGGAGATCGCCTTTGAGCGCGGGATCCCCGTGGCTGTGGATGGAGTTCGCATGAGCCCTGCCCAGCTCGTGCGCCGCCTGAACCAGGTGGCAGGCGCGCACGGGGTGGGGCGGGTGGACATGGTGGAGAACCGGCTGGTGGGCATGAAGAGCCGGGGGGTCTACGAGGCGCCTGCAGGGACCGTGCTCACCGCGGCCCTGCGGGACCTGGAGGCCATCACCCTGGATCGGGACACGGTCCGGTTCAAGGAACTGGTGGCGGCCCGCTATGCGGATCTGGTGTACACCGGGCTGTGGTATTCGCCGCTGCGGGAAGCCCTGGACGCCTTCCTAGAAAGCACACACCGGTATGTGACGGGGACCGTGACCGTGGAGCTGTACAAGGGTCATTGCTGGGCCGTCTCCCGATCCTCCCCGTACTCCCTATACCGCCAGGACCTCGCCACCTTCGGGGAGGGGGCTGCCTACGACCACCGGGACGCCACGGGGTTCATCCGGCTCTGGGGGCTTCCGACTCAGGTGTACGCAGCGGTGCATCCGGAGGCCCAGGGGGCCGCGGAGGAGGTCCCCCACGGGCCGAAACCCTGAACGGAGCGGGGAGAGCAGGGATGTGGGGTGGACGGTTCGGGGCTCCTTCGGATCCCCGCATCCGTGTCTTTACCCGATCCTTTCCCTTTGACCGGCGGCTGGTGCGTTGGGACCTCGTGGGAAGTCTTGCACACGCCCGCATGCTGCTGGAGGTAGGCGTTCTCGATCGGGAAAGCGGGGAAGTGATCCTTCAGGGATTGGCGGGGATGCTGCGGGACGTGGAGGCCGGCGCCCTCCGGGTAGAGGGGGAGGACGAGGATGTGCACACGTGGATCGAGCGGGTGCTCACGGAGCGGATCGGGGAGCCCGCCCGCCGGCTCCACACGGCCCGCAGCCGTAACGACCAGGTGGCCACCGCCCTCCGCCTGTACGTACGGGAGGCCGCGGAGCAGGTGGTGGAGGCCCTGCTGGAGCTGGTAGCGGTCTGGCTGGAGCAGGCCCGGGAGCATCGGGAGACGGTTCTGCCCGGCTACACGCACCTGCAGCGGGCCCAGCCCACCTCCCTCGCCCATCACCTCCTGGCCCACGTGTGGCCGCTGCTCCAGGATGCGGACCGGTTCCGTCGGGTGCACCGGGTGAGCGGGATCTGTCCCCTCGGGGCCGGGGCCCTCGCCACGTCTCCCTATCCGATTCGCCCGGAGCGCACCGCGGAGCTGTTGGGGTTCGAGGAGATCTACCTCAACAGCATGCATGCGGTGGGGGATCGGGACTACGTGCTGGAGACCCTGTTCGCGTGCGCGGTGCTGCAGAGTCACCTCTCCCGGTGGGCGGAGGAGGTGGTGCTGTGGACCACTCAGGAGTTCGGGTTTGCTTCCCTGGACGATTCCGTAGCGGGGGGCAGCAGTCTCATGCCCCAGAAGAAGAACCCGGAGGCCGCGGAGCTCATCCGGGGTAAGGCCGGGCGGACCATCGGGGCTCTCACCACGGTGCTGGCCGCCCTCAAGGGGCTTCCCCTCACCTACAACAGCGACCTCCAGGAGGACAAGGAGCCCCTCTTCGACGCCCTGGATACCGTCCGTGGTTCCCTGCAGGCCGCCACGGCCCTCGCCCGTGGGCTGCGCTACCGCCCGGACCGTATGCGAAGCGCCCTCCGGAGGGGATTCCTGACCGCCACGGACCTGGCGGATTACCTGGTCCGCCGAGGTGTCCCCTTCCGGACGGCCCACGAGCAGGCGGGCCGCGCGGTGCGGGAAGCGGAGGCGAGAGGATGTGAGCTCTGGGAGCTGCCCCTGGAGGTGCTGCAGGCGTGCTGCCCGGAGGTGGAGGAGGACGTGTACGGGATCCTCTCTCCGGAAGGATCGGTGCACGCCCGGGCGGTGGCCGGTGGCCCTGCGCCCCCGCGGGTGGCGGAGCAGCTGGAGCGGGCTCAGGAGGCGGTGGAAGAAGTGCGACGGTGGCGGCGGGCGTGCAAGCCTCCGCCCATCTACACGGCATACCGGGAAGGGAGGTTGCTCGGGGAGCGGCTTTGACCCGGCATCAGCGGGAACAGGCCATTCTGGAGATCGTGCGGTCGCGCCCTGTGACGACCCAGAGGGAGCTGGTGCGGGCGCTGCGTCAGCGGGGTCTCCGGGTCACGCAGGCCACGGTGTCCCGGGACATCAAACGGCTGGGTCTGGTGAAGGTGGCGGGTCCGGGTGGGACGTATCACTACGCGCCTCCGGACGTCCTGCACGCTCTCCCGCCTCCCGCGGCCCAGGAGAACCTGCGCAGCGCCTTCCGGGCCTTCGTCACGGAGGTAGACCAGGGGGATGCCATCGTGCTCGTGAAGACCCTGAGCGGCCGGGCGAATGCGGTGGCCATCGCCCTGGACGAGGCCCGCATCCCGGAGATCTCGGGAACCGTGGCTGGGGACGACACCATCCTGGTGGTGGTGCGGCGGGCCTCGGATCGACCCAGGGTCATCCAGATGCTGCGGGACCTGCTCGGCCGGACGTGATCCGCAGGGGAGCCGGTCTGGTACAATCCACAGGGCATGGAGCGGATTCGGACGAACCTCCCCCGCCCCGTGCGGGTCTCCTGGCGGCGGGTCCTGCTTTTCGGAGGATTCCTGCTGGTCCTCTGCGCGGTGGGGTCCGTTCCGTACTTGCCCCCGCGCGTCACCCTCCGGGAGGGCATGGTGAGCCCCTACGAGGTGGCGGCTCCCCGCAGCGTGGAGTACGTGGATTGGGAGCGGACGGAGCGGCTGCGGGAGGAGGCCGCGGGGGCCGTGCGCCCCGTCTACCGCCTGGATCCCACGCTCAGCCGGGAAGCGGAGCGGTCCGTCCATACGGCCTTTGAGGCCATCTGGGGCATCCGGTCCCGCCGGCCGCGAACGGACCTGGAGCACCGGGAACAGCTGGTACGCCTGGGGCTCCGGGATCAGGCGCTGCTGGCCGCGGAGACCCTCCGCCGCGGGGACCTGGAACGGGTGCGTGACAGTACCCTCGTGCTCCTGAGACGTCTCATGCGGGAAGGAGTACGGCCGGAGGACCTCCCCACCGTCCGGACCCGCGGGCGGGCCCTGGTGGAGGCCCTGCCCTTTTCCGCGCCGTCCAGGGCCCTGGTGGCTTGGGCCCTGGAGCGGGCGCTGCGTCCCAACCTCCTCGTGGATCACCTCCAGACCCGCCGGCAGCAGGAGGCGGCCCGGGCCAGCGTGGATCCCGTGCGGGAGCGGATCCTCCGGGGCGAGGTGATCGTGCGGCGGGGAGACGTGGTGACCGCGGAGCAGATGCGGAAGCTGGCGGCGCTGGGACTGGTTCCCCCACCCATCCGGTGGGAAGGGGTCGTGGGAACCTTGCTCGTTCTGATCCTGCTCTCTGTACTCGGGGCCGCCTACCTCCGGCGCTTCCAGCCGGAGATCTGGGCCGACGAGGGACGACTCCTGCTGCTCTGCCTGCTGGGCCTAGTGGCCGCGGTGGGCAGCCGGGTCATCGCCACCCGCCTGAGCAGCTTCCTCGTCCCCGTGGCCTCCGTGACCATGCTGCTCGCCATCCTCCTGAACCCCCGGGTGGCTTCCTTCGCGGGAGGGGCCCTCGCGCTCCTGGTGGGGGTGATGAGCGGGAACGACCTCCGCACGAGCGTGGTGGCCTATGTGGGCGGTCTCACGGGCGTGTACGTGATCCGGAGGGTCCAGCGGCGGGCGGACCTGGCATACGCGGGGCTCGCGGTGGCGGGTGCCAATGTGCTCG
This sequence comes from Armatimonadota bacterium, assembly GCA_025059775.1. Classification (NCBI taxonomy): domain Bacteria; kingdom Bacillati; phylum Armatimonadota; species Armatimonadota bacterium. The sequence goes on along the minus strand of JANXCW010000009.1, from coordinate 103,155 downwards.
CGGTGATCGCGGTGGACCTGCTGGCGGCCACGCCTCCCGTGGAGCTCTTGGGCGATGTCGGCTGGGGGGCCCTCAACGGGCTGCTTTCCGGCATCCTCGCGGTAGGTGCCCTGCCGTACCTGGAGGAGCTGTTCGGGCTTGTGACCCCCATCAAGCTCCTGGAGCTCAGCGATCCCAGCCACCCTCTGCTGCGCCGCCTGCAGCTAGAAGCGCCCGGCACTTATCATCACACGGTGCTGGTGGCCAACCTGGCGGAGGCGGCGGCGGAGGCGGTGGGCGCGGATGCCCTGCTGGTACGGGTGGGCACCTATTACCATGACATCGGAAAGCTGCGCCGGCCGGCCTTCTTCGCGGAGAACCAGCTGGGTCGCACCAATCCACACGACCGCCTCTCCCCGAGTCTCAGCGCCCTCGCCGTCGCAGCCCACGTGCGGGACGGGTTGGAGCTGGCCCGGCAGTACCGACTTCCCAAGCCCGTGGTAGCCTTCATCCCGGAGCACCACGGCACCAGCCTCATCCGCTACTTCTACCACCGGGCGGTGGAGCGCGGGGAAAGTTCCGTGGACGAGCAGACCTATCGCTACGATGGGCCCAAACCCCAGTCCCGGGAGACCGCCATCGTCATGCTGGCGGATGCGGTGGAAGCCGCGGTCCGCACCCTCCCGAATCCCACCCCGGAGCGGATCGGAAGCCTCGTGCACCAGCTGATCCGGGAGCGACTGGAAGATGGTCAGCTGGACGAGTGCGACCTCACCCTCCGTGACCTGGAACGGATCGCGCAGACCTTCACGCGCCTGCTGGTGGGTATGTTTCACCCCCGCATAGAGTACCCGGAGGTGAGCCTTGAGGCGCGCCGGGCGCAACGTCGTAGCGGTGCGCAACGCGCAGAGCACGCATCCCGTTGATGTGCGTTCGCTCCGCGAGGCCGTACGGGCCACCCTGCGCAAGGAAGGGGTGAAGGAGCCCGTGGAGGTGAGCGTCCTCCTGGTGGACGACCCGGCCATCCGTGCCCTGAACCGTACCTATCTCAGCCGGGACGAACCCACGGACGTGTTGGCCTTCCCGCAGCCTGGGCCACACGGGAGCCGCAGGGTGCTGGGAGACGTGGTGATCTCCGTGGACCGGGCGGCCGCGCAGGCCCGGGAAGCGGGCTGGTCCCTCGAGGAGGAGCTCGTGTTGCTCACCGTGCATGGAACCCTGCACCTCCTGGGCTACGAGGACCAGACCCCATCGGCCCGTGCCCGGATGTGGGAACGGCAGGAGGCCATCCTCCGGGCGCTACGGGTCCGGGAGCAGCCCCGTGCCTCGCCCCTTCCGTGAAGCGGTGGCCGCGGCGCTTTGCGGCGTCCGATACGCTGTTCGGACCCAGCGCAACCTCCGCATCCAGCTGGCCGTAGCCGTGGGGGTGTGCTTGGTGAGCCTGTGGCTGGGCGTCCGTCCCCTGGAGGCGGCCCTGCTGGTGGTGCTCATGGGGCTGGTGGTAACCGCGGAGCTCTTCAACACCAGCCTCGAGGCCTTGGTGGACGCCCTGATCCCGGAGCGGAGGGCAGCGGCACGGGTGGTGAAGGACGTGGCGGCGGCTGCCGTCCTGGTGACCGCCCTCACCGCGGTGGCCGCCGGCGGCTTGGTCCTGGGACCCGTGCTGCTCGCTCGGGTGAAGCTGAGCAGCGGGTGGGTGGCTCCCGCGGTGCTCGGGGCTCTAGCCCTCGGTGCGGGGTGGGCTCTCCTCCGGTTGAGCCGGACCGGTTCCCCATGGTATGATGCGGACGGCTCGCTCCCACGGGGTAGAAAACGGGAGCGGGTGGGTTTAAGGAGGGAGGAACGGTTCTGAATTGGACGACTCAGGCAGTTGGGTTCTGTACGTCCTGCTGGGCGTCCTGATCCTCCTTTCCGCTTTCTTCTCCCTCGCTGAGGTCGCCCTTCTGAGTGTCAGCTCCAGGCGGCTGCGGGAGCTGGCGGAGGGAAAGGGCTCTCTACGTGCCTCCATCGCCCTCCGCCTGCTGGAGCATCCCCCCCGGCTGGCGGGCTCCCTGGTGGTGGGGGGCACCATGGCGAGGTTGGCCGCCGCGGTGGTGACTGCCCGCATGGCCATCGAGGGGCTCGGTTTCGGACGAGGGGAAGTGGTGGCTTTCCTGGCCATCACCGCAGGGGTCCTGCTCGCGGGGGAGGTCCTCCCAAAGGTCATCGGTGCGCGGCACCGGGAAGCCTGCGCCCTCTGGTGCGCGGTCCCGGCCTACCTGTGGACGGTGCTCTTGACGCCGATGGGCTCACTCCTCGCCCGGCTTCCCCTGGATCGTACGGGGATCACCCAGGAGGAGCTGCGCATGTTGGTGGAGGCGGGAGAGGCGAACGGGGCCCTGGAGGCGGGGGAGCGGGAGATGATCTCCTCCATCTTCGAGTTCCGGGAGACCATCGTGCGGGAGATCATGGTGCCCCGGGTGGACATCCGGGCGGTTCCCGCGCGCGCCAAGCTGATGGAAATCGTAGACCTGCTCCTCCGGGAGGGGCATTCCCGCTACCCGGTGTACCGGGAGACCATCGATCAGGTGGTGGGCGTGGTGTACGTGAAGGACCTCTTCCGGTACATCCGGGAGGGGAGGACGGAGATTACCGCGGAGGAGATCATGCGCCCCGCGTACTTCGTGCCGGAGACCAAGAAGGTGGATGCGCTCTTCCGGGAGATGCGGCAGAACCACATCCACCTGGCCATCGTGGTGGACGAGTACGGGGGTACGGCGGGTTTGGTCACCATCGAGGACGTCCTGGAGGAGATCGTGGGCGAGATCCGGGACGAGTACGACGTGGAGGAACTCCCGCCCCTGGTGCAGGTGGATGAATCCACTGTGCTGGTGGACGCCCGCATGCTCCTGGAGGATGTGAACGAAGCCCTGGGGCTGACGCTCCCTACGGACGAGGTGGACACGGTGGGCGGACTGGTCTACAGCCGACTGGGCCACGTGCCCGCCCAGGGCGAGGAGATCACGGTGAATGGGGTCGTGATCCGGGTGGAGGAGCTGGCGGGGCACCGCATCGCCCGGGTCCGGATTCAGAAGATCACGCCCCAGGCGGCGCCAAGCCGCACCTGAGAGCCCCTTCATGCGCAGGCAGCTTCAGGAGCACACCGCCCGGCAGCTCCTCCACGCGGCCCAGACGGCCCGGCGGCGGGCGTATGCACCCTACTCCCGCTTCCGGGTGGGGGCCGCGGTTCTTGCGGTGGACGGCTCCGTGTACACGGGGTGCAACGTGGAGAACGGATCCTACGGACTCTCGGTGTGCGCGGAGCGCGTGGCGGTGCAGAAGGCGGTGAGCGAAGGGCGACGGCGCGTGCTGGCGGTAGCGGTGGCAGGACCGGGAGCGATGGAGCTCCTGCCGTGCGGTGCGTGTCGCCAGGTACTTCTGGAGTTCCGCACGCGGTTCGTGGTGACCGTGGGGCGGGGACGTCTCCGCATCTACCGCCTGGAGGAGCTCCTGCCACAGGCCTTCCTGCGGCCCAGATGAACCCCTTCCGGAGCGGGTTCGTGGCCCTCCTCGGCCCGCCCAATGCGGGGAAGTCCACCCTCACCAACGCCCTGGTGGGTGCCAAGGTGGCCATCGTCACCCCGGTTCCCCAGACCACCCGGATCGCCATCCGGGGGGTGGTTAACCGTCCGGACGCCCAGGTGGTGCTGGTGGACACCCCGGGCGTGCACACCCCTCGGCACCGCCTGGGCGAGCACATGATGCGCACCGCCCGTGCTGCCCTGCAGGAGGCGGACGCGGTCCTCCTCGTCCTGGATGCGGCCCGGCCGGTGGGGCCGGAGGCGGAGCTGGCACTGGCCTTGGCCCTGCAGAGCCAGCGGCCGGTGGTGGTGGCGCTCAACAAGTGCGACCTGGCCTCCCCTAGACAGATCGCGGCCCGGGAGGCCTGGGTACGGGCGGAGCTCCCCGGAGCGAAGGTGGTGCGCACCAGTGCCCTCCTAGGCCAGGGTCTAGAGGAGCTGGTGGAGACCCTCGTCGCCCTTCTCCCTCCCGGTCCCCGGTACTTTGAGGAGGACGATCTCACGGATCAGCCCCTCCAGAGGCTGGTGGCGGAGCTGATCCGGGAGAAGGCCATGGAGCGGGTGCGGGAGGAGGTACCGCACGCCATCGGGGTAGAGATCGAGGAATTCCGGGAAAAGCCCACAGAGCACCTCACATACATCCGGGCCACCCTGCATGTGGAGAAGCCCTCGCACAAGCCCATCCTGATCGGGAAGGGCGGCCGCACCATCCGGGAGATCGGGACCGCGGCCCGAAAGGAGATCGAGGCCCTCCTGGGCACCCGGGTGTACCTGGACCTGTGGGTGAAGGTGAGCGAGGATTGGCGGGACAATGAACGCATGATCCGGACCCTCTACCCCTCCTGACCTCCCGGCTGCCGGAGGCATCGCGGAGGCGGATGGCATCCGGCCTCCCCATGGAGCAGGCAGAGGGGCCGGCCGTATAATAATGAAGTGCTGCGTGAGGAGCGAACCCATGCCCGAGTTCCGCATGGTCACGGACCTGCCGCCAAGAGGGGACCAGCCCAAGGCCATCGAGGAGCTGGTCCGGAGCCTCCAGGAGGGGCACAAATACACCACCTTGCTCGGCGTGACGGGTAGCGGAAAGACGTACACCATGGCCCGGGTCATCGAGCGGATGCAGCGACCCACCCTGGTGATCGCCCACAACAAGACCCTGGCCGCACAGCTCTACAGCGAGTTCCGGGAGTTCTTCCCGCACAACGCGGTGCGCTACTTCGTGAGCTACTACGACTACTACCAGCCTGAGGCATATGTACCGCAGCTGGACCTGTACATCGCGAAGGACGCCAGCATCAACGAGGAGATCGACCGCCTGCGGCACGCTACCACCAAGGCCCTCATGGAGCGTGGGGATGTCATCGTGGTGGCCTCTGTCTCGTGCATCTATGGTCTGGGCCGGCCCGAGGACTACCGGGAAGTGGTGCTAGTGGTGCGCCGCGGGGAGCGCCGCGCCCGAGAGGAGATCCTCCGGCGGCTGGTGGACATCCAGTACGAGCGCAACGACGTGGACTTTTCCCGGGGGCGGTTCCGGGTGCGGGGGGACGTGGTCGAGGTGTTCCCCAGTTATGAGGATCGCGCGGTGCGCATCGAGCTCTTCGGAGATGAGGTGGACCGCCTCCTGGAGGTGGATCCCCTCACGGGAGAGGTGCTGGAGGAAAAGGAGACGGTGGCCATCTGGCCCGCCAAGCACTGGGTCACCACGGAGGATCGCCTCGCCCAGGCCCTGCGCAGCATCGAGGAGGAATTGGGAGAGCGCGTGGCCTGGTTCCGTTCGCAGGGTAGGCTCTTGGAGGCCCAGCGCCTGGAGTTCCGCACCCGGTACGATATGGAACTGCTGCGGGAGACGGGGTACTGTCCCGGGATCGAGAACTACTCCCGTCACCTGGACGGCCGGGCTCCGGGCGAGCGACCCGGGTGTCTATTGGACTACTTCCCCCGCGACTACCTGATGTTCATCGACGAATCCCACGTGACCGTTCCTCAGATCAAGGGGATGCACGAGGGCGATCGGGCCCGCAAGAAGAACCTGGTGGACTTTGGGTGGCGGCTTCCCTCCGCCTACGACAACCGACCTCTCCGATGGGAGGAGTTCGAGCAGCTGATCCACCAGTGCGTGTTCGTCTCCGCCACGCCGGGCCCGTTCGAGCTGGAGGTGAGCGGCCGCGTGGTGGAGCAAATCGTGCGGCCCACCGGACTCGTGGATCCCTACGTGGAGGTGCGACCCGCCCGGGGGCAGGTGGATGATCTCCTTGCGGAGATCCGGACCCAGGTGGCGCGGGGCGAGCGCACCCTGGTGACCACCCTGACCAAGCGCATGGCGGAGGACCTCACCGGCTACCTCCAGGAGATGGGGGTCAAGGTGCACTACCTGCACGCGGAGATCGACACCCTGGAGCGGGCCCGCATCCTGAAGGACCTGCGCCTGGGCACCTACGACGTGCTGGTGGGCATTAACCTCCTGCGGGAGGGCTTAGATCTGCCGGAGGTGTCGCTCGTGGCCATTCTGGATGCGGACCGGGAGGGGTACCTGCGCAGCGAGACCGCCCTCATCCAGACCATGGGACGGGCGGCCCGGCACGTCTCGGGCCGGGTGATCCTCTACGCGGACGAGGTCACGGAGGCCATGCGTCGGGCCATCGAGGAGACCAACCGTCGCCGCCAGATCCAGCTCCGGTACAACGAGGAGCACGGGATCACCCCGCAGTCGGTGCACAAGCCCATCCGGGACCTCATCGACCTGCCCGAGGTCGCCGAGGCGCCGGAGACGTACGCGCCGTCGGGGGGAGGGCCTGCCACCGCGGAGGAGCTGGTGGCGTTGGTCCGGGAGCAGGGTCGGGTGCTGCCGTGGGAGGTGGCTCGAATGCTGCTGTTGGGCCCGGAGGAGGTGGAAGCGACCCTCCGGCGGCTGGAGGCGGAGATGCGGCGGGCCGCGGCGAACCTGGAGTTCGAGCGGGCCGCCAGGCTCCGGGACCAGATCCGGGAGCTGCAGCGGGGGCTGGGAGAACCTGCCGCCCCAGGCCCGCGGAAGGGCAACCGACGCGGGCGGAGCTCCAGGCGGCGGTGATCGTGTGCATCGAACGGAAGCACGGAATCCGCAGGGGTCGTCATGCCGCTGGACCGGATCATCGTACGGGGCGCGCGGGAGCACAATCTGAAGAACCTCACCGTGGAGATCCCCCGGGAGAGGCTGGTGGTGTTCACGGGGATCTCGGGCTCCGGGAAGTCCACCCTGGCCTTCGACACCATCTATGCGGAGGGGCAGCGTCGGTACGTGGAGTCCCTATCCGCCTATGCCCGGCAGTTCCTGGGCCTCATGGAGAAGCCAGATGTGGATGCCATCGAGGGATTGTCCCCCGCGGTCTCCATCGATCAGAAGGGTGCCCCCCGCAATCCTCGGTCCACCATGGGGACGGTCACGGAGATCTACGATTACCTGCGGTTGCTGTTCGCCCGCATCGGGCAGCCCCACTGTCCGGCGTGCGACCGTCCCATCGCCCGCCAGACCCCGGAGCAGATCGCGGACCGCATCCTCGCCCTCCCGGAGGGCACCCGGATCTACGTGATGGGCCCCGTCGTGCGGGGCCGCAAGGGTGAGTACCGGCAGCTGTTTGAGGACCTGCGGCGGCAGGGATTCGTGCGGGTGCGGGTGGACGGGGTGCTGTACGAACTGGGGGAGGAGATCTCCCTGGACCGGAACCGCAAGCACGACATCGAGGTGGTGGTGGACCGACTGGTGGTCCGTCCAGACATCCGCTCCCGCCTGCACGACTCCCTGGAGACGGCGCTCAAACTCGGCCAGGGGCTCGTGCACGTGTGGCGGGAGCACCCGGACGGATCCGAGGAAGTCCAGGTGTTCTCCACCGCGTTTGCCTGCCCGGAGCACGGCACCACCCTCCCGGAGGTTGAACCCCGGATCTTCTCCTTCAACAGCCCCTATGGAGCCTGTCCCGCCTGCTCGGGGCTCGGGTTCCGGCAGGAGATCGACCCGGACCTCGTGCTGGACCCAGACAAACCCCTGCTGGAGGGTGCGGTGGTGCCCTGGGCAGACTCCGCGACCGAGTACTACACGGAGCTGCTGCGGGCCCTGGCCCAGGCCCACGGGGTGGACCCGAAAACCCCCCTCCGCAAGCTCCCCAAACCCTTCCTGCGGGCCCTGCTCTATGGGTGGGACGAGCCCCTCCGCGTACGCTACCGCAACCGATACGGCATCCTGCGGGTGTATGAGACCACCTTCGAGGGCGTGGTGCACCACCTGGAGCGTCGTTACCGGGAGACGGACTCCGAGTACGTGAAGGAGGAGATCGAACGGTACATGAGCACCACGCCCTGCCCGGAGTGCAAGGGCACCCGCCTGCGGCGGGAGAGCCTTGCGGTGCGGGTGGGCGGTAAGAACATCGCGGAAGTCACCGCCATGACCGTACGGCAGTGCCTGGAGTTCTTCGACCACCTTGCTCTGACCGATCGGGAGGCCCTCATCGCGGCCCAGGTCCTCAAGGAGGTGCGGGCCCGGTTGGGGTTCCTGGTGAACGTAGGGCTGGACTACCTTACCCTGGATCGACCCGCCAACACCCTCTCGGGTGGGGAGGCCCAGCGGATCCGGCTCGCCACCCAGATCGGCTCGGGGCTGATGGGGGTTCTGTATGTGCTGGACGAGCCCAGCGTGGGGCTGCACCAGCGGGACAACCACCGACTCATCGAGACCCTCAAGCGGCTGCGAGATCTGGGCAATACCGTGATCGTGGTGGAGCACGACGAGGACACCATCCGGGCCGCAGACTGGATCGTGGATATCGGCCCTGGCGCGGGGGCCCAGGGCGGGAAGATCGTGGTGAGTGGAACCCTGGAGGACGTGATCCGGGAACCCCGTTCCCTCACGGGACAATACCTCTCCGGAAGGCGCCGCATCCCCGTGCCGGAGCGCCGCCGCACGCCTAAAGGAGGGCGCATCGTGGTGCGGGGAGCCCGGGAGCACAACCTGAAGAACATCGACGTGGCGTTCCCCCTGGGGGTGTTCCTCTGCGTCACCGGGGTCTCCGGGAGCGGGAAATCCACCCTGGTGGATGAGATCCTGTACCGGGCCCTGGCCCAGCGGGTCATGGGGGCCCGGGTTCGGCCGGGCGACCACGATGCCATCGAGGGAGCGCACCTCGTGGACAAAGTGATCAACATCGACCAGTCGCCCATCGGCCGGACCCCCCGCAGCAACCCCGCCACCTACACCAAGACCTTCGACCTCATCCGGGAGCTTTTTGCGCAGCTGCCGGAGGCCCGGATGCGGGGCTATAAGCCAGGCCGATTCTCCTTCAACGTACGGGGTGGTCGGTGCGAGGCCTGTGAGGGGGATGGGATCGTGCGCATCGAGATGCACTTCCTCCCGGACGTGTACGTGCCGTGCGAGGTGTGCAAGGGCAAGCGATACAATCGGGAGACCCTGCAGGTCCTGTACAAGGGGAAGTCCATCGCGGACGTGCTGGAGATGACCGTGGACGAGGCCCTGGAGTTCTTTGGCTCCATTCCCCGACTCCGGCACAAGCTGCAGACCCTGCATGACGTGGGACTGGGATACATCAAACTCGGACAGCCTGCCACCACCCTCTCGGGCGGGGAGGCCCAGCGGGTGAAGCTGGCGGCGGAGCTGTCGCGCCGGGACACGGGCCGTACCCTGTACGTCCTGGACGAACCCACGGTGGGGTTGCACTTCGCGGACGTAGAGCGGCTGCTGCAGGTGCTGCACCGGCTGGTGGACGCGGGCAACACCGTGATCGTCATCGAGCACAACCTGGACGTGATCAAGACCGCGGACTGGATCATCGATCTGGGGCCGGAGGGGGGGGACCAGGGGGGATGGGTGATCGCGGAGGGGACACCGGAGGAGGTGGCGGCCCAGGACCACTCCTACACGGGTCAGTTCCTCCGGAAGGTGCTGGACCCGGAGAAGGTTGAAGCAGCCCGGCGGAGCCTCCAGGCCCGGGGGGCGATGCCGGAGGCGATGGCGGGGGCCCGCTGGAGACCGTAACATCGTAACAACGGGAGGGGACTATGCAGCGGCTGGAGCCCGCGCACCTACGTCGCACCATCGATCCCACCACCCTGGGAATCACGGGCACGGACCAGGTCCCGCCCCTGGAGGGCATCGTGGGGCAGCCCCGGGCCGTGGAGTCCCTGCGGTTCGGCCTCCAGATCCGAGACCGGGGATTCAACATCTACGTGGCGGGGCTGCCGGGACTGGGGAAGATGACCGCGGTCCGGGCCTTTCTGGAGGAGACGGCCCGGCAGCAGCCCACTCCGCCGGACTGGTGCTACGTGAACAACTTCGCGGACCCCTACCAGCCCAAGGTGGTCCAGCTGCCCCCGGGCCGGGGGCGGGAGTTCCAGCAGGACATGCGGGCCTTCATCGCCCGGGTGCGCCGGGAGATCCCCAAGGCCTTCGAGAGCGAGGAGTATGGCGCCCGCCGGGACGAAATCCTGAAGGGGCTGGAGCGGCAGCGCTCCGAGATCTTCGAACAGCTCCAGCAGCGGGCCGCCCAGGTGGGATTCGCCCTCCAGCCCACGCCCATCGGCATCATGGTGATCCCCGTGCTGGGGGGACGGCCCATCTCGGATGCGGAGCTGCAGGCCCTGCCCGCCCCCGCGCGGGAGGAGTTGCAGCGGCGCCGGGAGGCCCTGCAGGAGGAGCTGAAGACGGCCCTCAAGCAGGTGCGGGCCCTTGAGCGGGCGACGGAGGAGCGGCTGCGGGCCCTGGACCGGCAGATAGCCCTCCACGTGGTGGGGGGGCTCATCGAGGACCTCATGGAGAAGTACGCCAGCTGTCCTGAGATCACGGTCCACCTGCAGGCGGTACAGCAGGATATCGTGGAGAACCTGGAATTCTTCAAGGGGGCGCCGGAGACCCCTACTCCTACGGCTGGGGGCATGCTCCCTCCCATTCCGCTTCCCGTGCCCTGGAGCCGGGAGCTGTTCCTGCGACGGTACGAGGTGAACCTCCTGGTGGACAACGGCCATCAACAGGGCGCTCCCGTGGTGGTGGAGCTCAACCCCAGCTACACCAACCTCTTCGGGAAGGTGGAGAAGGAAACCCAGTTCGGAGCCCTCTACACGGACTTCACCATGATCAAGCCGGGTGCCCTCCATCGGGCCAACGGAGGGTATCTCGTGATCCCTGTGGAGGATCTCCTCCGGAACGCGGCCAGCTGGGATGGCCTCAAACGGGCGTTGCGCAGCGAGCAGGTGGAGATCGAGGATCTGGTGGAGCGGCTGGGGCTGGTGACCACCAAGACCCTGCGGCCTCAGCCCGTGCCCCTCCGGGTGAAGGTGGTCCTGGTAGGCCATCCCCTCTGGTACTACCTCCTGTACGCCCTGGACGAGGAGTTCTCGGAGCTCTTCAAGATCCGAGCGGACTTCGACACCCAGATGCCCTACGATGAGGAGCACGTCCGCAGCGTGCTCTCTTTCATCTGCAAGCTGTGCCAGGAGGAGAAGCTGCGTCCCCTGGACGCAGAAGCCGCGGCGAAGCTGTTGGAGTACAGTCTCCGGCTTGCGGACGATCAGGAGAAGCTGTCGGCCCGGTTCGGCGCCCTCAGCGACGTCATCTGGGAGGCGAACTTCTGGGCGGAGCGGGACGGTACGGAGCACGTTACCGCGGAGCATATCCGTAGGGCCCTCGATAGCCGGGTCTACCGATCCAACCTCATCGAGGAGCGGATCCGGGAGCTCATCGTCCGGGGCATCCTCCTTGTGGATACGGACGGAGAGGCCGTGGGCCAGGTGAACGGGCTATCGGTGATCCAGCTGGGGGACTACGCCTTCGGGCGACCTAGCCGGATCACTGCCAGCGTGGCGCCGGGTCGGGAGGGCATCATCGACATCGAGCGGCAGGTGCGGTTGGGCGGGCCCATCCACAGCAAGGGGGTCCTCATCCTCAGCGGGTACGTCTCCCAGCGATACGCGCAGGACACCCCCCTCACCCTGAGCGCGCGCCTGGTCTTCGAGCAGAGCTACGAGATGGTGGAGGGCGACAGCGCCTCCGCCGCGGAGCTGTTCGCGCTCCTGTCCGCGCTCAGCGGAATCCCCATCCGTCAGGGGATCGCGGTAACGGGGTCCGTGAACCAGCATGGCCAGATCCAGGCGGTAGGTGGGGTAAACCAGAAGATCGAGGGGTTCTTCGACGTCTGCAGGGTGAAGGGGCTCACGGGGCAGCAGGGAGTCATCATCCCCGCGAGCAACGTGAAGAACCTCATGCTGCGGGAGGACGTGGTGGAGGCGGTGCGGGAGGGGAAGTTCCACATCTGGGCCATTGAGACCGTGGACGAAGGGATCGAGATCCTCACGGGTGTCCCCGCGGGCGAGCGGGGTCCGGATGGCCGGTTCCCTGAGGGAACGGTGAACGCGCGGGTGTACGGGCGACTGCGGGAGTTCGCGGAGCGGGTGCGGGAGGCGCCCTCTCCACCTCCGTCCAGGGCGGAGGAGCGGGCTCCTGCCGAGCCCCCGCGGAACGAGGAAGGGGAGGGATCCTCTACACCGCGGCGCGGGCGAAGGCGAAGGCGCTGAGCTGACGGGCAGCCTCTGCCAGCACCTCCGGCGGCTGCACCAGGGCTACCCGGACGTAGCCCCTTCCGCCCGGCCCGAAGCCCTGACCGGGGGAGACCGCGATCCCGGTCTCCCGCAGCAGCTCCACGGAGAAGGCCACGTCATCGATCCCCTCCGGGAGGCGGAGCCACAGGTAGAGGGTAGCCTTCGGAGGGGAGATGGACCATCCCGCATCCCGGAGGGCGGCTACGAGGGCGTCCCTGCGGACCCGGAAGATCTCCACGTCCCGGCGCACCCGCTTCTCCGAGAGGGAGAGGGCCGCGATCCCCATGCGCAGGATTCCGAGGTACTGGTTGAAGTCCACGGGGGCTTTGGCGGCCTCCAGGGCCGCGATGGCCTCCGCGTTGCCCAGGGCGAACCCCAGCCGGAATCCGCCCATGTGGTAGGACTTCGATAGGCTAAAGAGCTCCACCACCCGCTCCCGGGCCCCAGGAAGCGCGAGCGGGGACGGTGCTCGACCTTCGAACACGATGTCCACGTACGGGTTGTCGTGCACCAGCAGCAGATCCCACCGCCGCGCGAAGCGTAGAGCTTCCTCGAAGAAGGCTTCCGGCGCCATCGCGGCCGTGGGATTGTTGGGATAGTTGAGGATCATCAGGCGTGCCCGCCGGGCCACCTCCTCCGGCACCGACGCGAGATCCGGTAGGAAGTCGGGTCGGAGCGGGATGGGCCAGGCCTCAAGCCCCGCGATGGCCACGGCCCCCCAGTACGAGGGGTATCCCACCGCGGGCAGCAGCACCAGGTCTCCGGGGTCCGCCACCGCCCAGAGGAGATGCGCCAACCCCTCCTGAGACCCTACCAGGGCCAGGGCCTCCCGGGTCGGATCCAGCTCCACTCCCCACCGCCCCGCGTACCACCGGGTGGCGGCTTCCAGAAACGGCCGGGTGTCAGAGCGAAGGCAGTACCGGTGGGTGGTGCGGTCTTTGACCGCCTCCTGGAGGACCTGGAGTACCTCCTCGGGGGGGGAGAGGTCACTGCTGCCGAGCGAGAGATCTACCACCTTCCGCCCCTCCTCCCGGACCCGGTGCTTCTCCCGGTCCATAGAGAGGAAGACGCTCTCGGGCATGCTCCGTACCCGTGCGGAAGTCCAGCTTCCCATCGTACCCTGCCCCGTGGGGTTTTTTACCAGTCTAGGGATTTCCGTACCGGCCTGCCTAGGGGCTGCGCGTTGTACCATGGGGCTGGGAATAGCTACAGACGCTTTGGAACCCCACTGGCACAGCCTCCCTCCGGAGGAAGTGATCCACCGGCTCGGGACGGATCTGCGTACAGGCCTCCTGGAGCAGGATGCACAGGGGCGCCTGCGGGCGTGGGGTCCCAACGTCCTACCGGAACCCACGACGCGTAGCCCTCTCCGGATCTTCCTGGAGCAGTTCCGAAGCGCCCTCGTGCTCGTGCTGGCCGTGGCCGTGGTTCTCTCCACGCTGCTGGGAGAGCTCCTGGAGGCCGCGGCGGTGGCCACGATCCTGGTGCTGAACGCCCTGCTGGGAGCGAGCCAGGAGATCCGTGCGGAGCAGGCCATGTAGGCCTTGCGTCGGCTTCTGGTCCCTCACGCCCGGGTCCGTCGGGAGGGCCAGGTCCGAGAGGTCCCCAGCACCCAGCTGGTTCCCGGGGACGTGGTGATCCTGGAAGCAGGGGACCGGGTCCCCGCGGACGTCCGGCTGGTGGAGACCGCAGGCCTGCGCACGGACGAATCCCCCCTCACGGGGGAGTCCCTGCCCGTGGATAAGGATGCCTCGGCCCACGTGGATCCCCGGGCGCCGCTCGCGGAGCGGCGCACCATGGTCTATGCGGGGACCACGGTGACCGCGGGCCGTGGCGTGGGGGTTGTGGTGGCCACAGGGCTGCGGACGGAGTTGGGCCGGGTGGCATCCCTGGTGGCCGCGGTGCGGTCCGAGCCCACGCCCCTGTAACACCGGCTGGAGCGGCTCGCCCGGCAGCTGGGATGGGCTGCCCTGGGCATCGTGGTGGTGGTCACGGCCCTGGGCCTCCTCCGAGGCGAGAGGTGGGATCGGGTGCTCCTCGTAGGGGTGAGCCTGGCGGTGGCCGCGGTTCCGGAGGGGCTGCCCGCGGTGCTCACCATCGCCCTGAGCCTGGGAGCCCAGCGGATGCTGCGCCGCCGCGCCCTCATCCGGAAGCTCGCCGCGGTGGAGACCCTCGGGAGCGTCACCGTGGTGTGCACGGACAAGACCGGAACCCTTACCCGAAACCGGCTTTCCGTGGCCCGGTGGTGGACCCCGGGGGACGCCGCCGGCATCCCTCCCGCCTTTCTCGTAGCGGCGCTGTGCAACGACGCGCAGCAGGACGCGGACCACCGAACGGTAGGAGACCCGGTAGACGTGGCCCTTCTGGAGGCCGTCCAGGCAGGGGGCGGGGATGCCTCGGGCTGGCGAAAGGGGCTTCCTCGGGTGGGGGAGTGGCCTTTTGGCGCCCGTCGGAAGCGCTATGGTCACCATGCATGGGTGGGGGATCCGCCGTTGGTTCCGGAGCTGGGGAACGCGCCGTACGTGGTGTTCGTGAAGGGAGCACCCGAGGCGGTGGTTCCCACGTATACCCGATGGTGGACGCCCGGTGGTCCGGAGGGACTGGGGGAAGGGGAGCGGGCGGCGGTGAACGCCTAGCTGGAGGCCATGGCCCGGGAAGGGATGCGGGTGCTGGCCCTGGCCTTCCGCCCCACAATCGCTTGCCCGGACGGCGAGGGGGCGGCCGTGGAAGAAATGATCCTCACGGGGCTGGTGGGGCTTCTGGATCCCCTCCGTCCCGAAGTCCCGCAGGCCGTCGCCACCTGTCGCCGGGCTGGGATCCGGGTGGTCATGGTGACCGGCGACCATCCCACCACTGCCCGGGCCATCGCCCGTGCCGCGGGCATCGTACAAGACCCCCACGCTCCCGTGGTCACCGGGCCCGAGCTGGAGGGGGCGCCGCGGGAGGCCCTCATGCGGCGGGTCAAGGAGGTCTCCGTGTACGCCCGGGTGGTGCCGGAACAGAAGCTGTGCCTGGTGGAGGCCCTGCAGGCGCAGGGGGAGGTGGTAGCGGTCACGGGGATGGAGTGAACGATGGACCCGCCCTGCGCCGCGCGGACGTGGGCGTAGCCATGGGGAGCGGAACGGAGGTGGCGAAGGAGGCTTCAGAAGTGGTGCTGCTCGATGACCACTTCGCTACCTTCGTGGCCGCGGTGGAGGAGGGCAGGGTGGTCTTCGACAACGTCGCGGAAGGCGGGTGTGATGGATCGTCCACCGCGCCGTCGGGATGAACCGATCCTCGATCGGGCTTCGGGGTGGGCCGTGGTCTGGGGAGGGATCCTCATGGGGGTAGTGACCCTGGGGATCGGTGCGGGGTACCTCACGGCCGGGGATCCTCGATGGCAGACGATGGTGTTCACCGGGCTCGCCTTTGCCCAGTTCGGGAGCGTCTACGCCCTGCGTACCCAGGGGCCCGCGTGGCGCACCGCCCTGCGGAACCGGTCCCTCGCGGGTGCGGTGGCCCTGGGGATTGTGCTGCAACTGGGGGTGGTGTACCTGCCGCCCCTCCAGGGGATCTTCCGGACTCTTCCGCTGGACCCCTACGCCCTCGCCCTTACGCTTCTGCCCGGAATCCTGGTGTTTACCGCCTCAGAGGTGGAGAAGGCGGTGCGGCGGGGCATCATCGCTCCGTGAAGGTCTCCGCAAACCCCAGGGTGTCCAGGCCCACCCATCGGCCCGCCACCATCCCCCGAACCCGGTACCGGACACGGAGCTGCCAGAAGGTGGTGCGGCCCGCGCGGCTGGGGAGGGCGTCCAGCACCACGAGGTCTGCCGCAAGCGTGTCCCCGGCGTCGTTGACGGCCCGGAGGCGTAACCGCGTGGGGGCCGATTGCCCTCCCTCCCGGGCCGGAAGGGTTCCCCGCAGGACGCTCAACAGACCTGGACGCGGCTTGGTGGCGTACAGGGCCACGAAGGTCTCCCCGTATTGCAGGGAGGGATGCCGCACGAGCCCGTACAGCAGCGCGTAGTCCGGGGTGCTCGCACTCCCCCACTCCCACGTCACGCCCGCCCAGTTTCCCCAGTTGTGGTCGTGGTAGGCGGTCCCCCGCAGGGGGAGGACCTGAGAGCCCAGGCGCATCCGCCCCCGGAGTTCCGCCCGCAGGGCTGGAACCACATATCCGGACCGGAACTTCCCGGACCGCCACTCCACGGGCGGGAAGTACAAGCCCGGCTGTGGCGTGATCTCCAATTCCGCGGTGAACCCGGGACGGCGCAGCCGGATGCGGTACCTGCCGTCACGCAGCTCCGCGCGGTGTGGCCCGGCCTCAAACCGCAGGGTGGGCGTGTTGCCGCCGAAGGGGAGCACTGTCGCCCGGTGCCGCTCCGTCCATCGCACGAACGCCCCATCCGCCCGCCGCACCGTGGCGCCCACCATGGCC
Organism: Armatimonadota bacterium; assembly: GCA_025059775.1. Lineage (NCBI taxonomy): Bacteria > Bacillati > Armatimonadota > Armatimonadota bacterium. The sequence goes on along the minus strand of JANXCW010000009.1, from coordinate 86,625 downwards.
CTGCCCTCCGCGTCCGCGATGAAGGAGAGGTACCCGTAGGTGCCGTCCTGCGTTGCGAAGTTGAAGTACCACCACTCCGCCCACGCGGGGCCGCTGGGAGCGTGGAACCGATCCAGCGTGTGCAGCAGACGGGCGGGATCCGGGTTCAGCCACGCCCGATCTGCCGGTGCATCCTCCCACCCGGGAGGCCGGAGGGCACTGCGGGCTCGGTGCGCCGCGGAGGGAAGGATCCCGCTCGCCCGTACCGCGTGTACCCCTCCCCGAACCCGCACATACACCACCCGGTCCGTGATCTCCGGGGAGACGGCGGCGATGGCGGAGGCGTAGCGGGGACCCAGCAGGATCTGCCGCACCAGATGCCGGGCGTTGGGGATCTCCAGGTACATCCCTGTGACCCCGCCCATCTTCAGGACCTCGGGATCCACGCCCTCCGGAAGCAAGACCAAATCCCCACCCGCCACCACCTCCTCGTCCCGAGCCTGCAGCAGGAGGGCATCTCCCACCGCGAGGAGGGCCACCATGACGCCTACGCCGAGCCCGTAGCCCAACAGCAGCGCCGTGGTGCGCCGGGGCCGCGCCATCAAGGCCCGGGAGGCGATGAGGAAGGCGGTGGCGGGGTTCACGCGAGCCTCCCGTCCCGGAGGGTGAGCACCCGGTCCGCGAGGGAAGCGAGCTCGGGGTTGTGGGTGACCACCACCACCGCCACCCCGTCGCGGTGGATGCGCCGGAAGAGTTCCCCGATCTCCCGCCCCGTCCGCTGGTCCAGCTCTCCGGTGGGCTCGTCTGCGAGCAGCAGGGCGGGACGGTTGGCCAGAGCTCGGGCGATGGCTCCCCGCTGCATCTCTCCGCCCGAGAGCTGGCCTGGCCGGTGGTGCCGTCGGTGCAAAAGCCCCACGTATCCCAGAAGCTCCTCCACCCGCCGGCGTCGCTCCCGTACAGGGAGGCGGGCCTCCAGCATGGGCAGCAGGACGTTTTCCTCCAGGGTGAGATGCGGGAGCAGGAAGAACCGCTGGAAGACAAACCCGATGCGGTGCAGCCGCAGCCGAGCCAGTTCCGCCTCCGTCATCCGGTGGGTGGGCCGCCCGAAGAGCCTGACCTCCCCCGCGGTGGGGAGGTCTACCCCGCCCATGAGGTGCAGGAGCGTGGACTTCCCGCTGCCCGAAGGCCCCACGATGGCCAGGAACTCCCCCGGATGCACCTCCAGGGAGACCCCGCGCAGGGCCGGAACCTCCACCCCGTCCAGCCGGTACACCCGCCAGGCCTCCCGGACCTCCACCGCGCTCACCCCTGCACCTCCCGGTGGAGGGTGGTGGCGAGCTGTAGGCTTCCCGCCACCCAGGCGGGATAGGCGGCACCGAGGGTCCCCGCGGCCAGCAGAAGCGCCGCGGTGCGCAGGGCCGCGGCGCTCGAGGGTACGAAGAACCGCAGATCCTGCGGCACCCCTGGCATGGCCCGCAGGATGGCATCGAGGGGCTCGCTCAGCCCGAGCCCGATGCCCAATGCCAGGGGACAGCTCGCCGCGGCCAGCACGAACCCTTCCAGCAGCACCAGCAGCACGAGCCGCACCCTCCGCACTCCCAGGGTTCGCAGCACCGCCAGTTCCCCCAGGCGTTCCCCTATCTGGAGGGTGAGCACGGTGCCTACGAGCAGCGTGGCCACCACCAGGCTCACCCCGCTCAGGATGACGGAGAAGTGATCGAAGTACCGCAGTTGCCCCCGCACCGCCCGCAGCAGGGCCGGGATGGAAAGGGCCTCCAGCTCCGGAAAGCTCCGGTTCACCCATGCCCGCACCATCTCGGGATCCGCTCCCTCCCGCACCTTCACCGCCAGGAAGGAGGCGCTGTCCCGGGTCTCCAGCAGCTCCTCCAGAGTCCGGAGGGAGATGGCGAGGGTACGCTGCCCCCGCAGGTCGAACGGGAATTCCCCGAGCCCAGCCACGCGGACCATCGCCGAGGCCTGCGGCAGGAGGGTTTGCGGGCTCAGGCGGGTGCTGAGCCGCACGCGGCTCCCCGGCCGGATCCGCAGCTCCCGGGCGAGGGCGGCGTTGACCACGATGCCCTCCTGGACATCCGCCTCCGTGCGCACAAGGCCTGGAAGGCGGCCTGGGATGCCGTAGGCCACCGCGCTGAGGCGCTTCCCCCCGGCTTCCACGTACAGCTGGGTGGCGATCATGGGGACTACCCACGCCACGTCGCGATGGGCCTCGAGGGCCGCGGCGATCCGGGAGGCATGGGGGACGAGGAGGGTGGAGGAGAGGGGGAGGGTGCCCCGGGGGACAACCCGGATCTCGTAACCGAGGCGTCCCAGGACCCCGCTGAAGCTTTCCACCAGCCCGGAGCCCAGCATGGTCATGTCGAACAGGAGGCTTCCGGAGAGGGTGATGCCCGCCAGCAAAAGCAGGGTGCGGGCGGGGGAGCGACGCAACGAACGGAAGGCCAGAAACGCTACCACTAGCGCCCCACCTGTTGAAGCGGCGGCTCCCGCAGCAGCCGCACGGCCACCGCGATGCCCGAGAGGATCCCCAACAGCACCGAGAACACCGCCGCCCCCAGCATCGTCCGATGCTCCAGCACCGCGAACTGGAGGGAGGTCTCGAAGAGGGGTTGGTAGTACGCGTTGATGGCGGCCACGAGGACCGCCCCGATACCCAGTCCCAGCAGGGTGCCGAGAAGCGCCACACCGGTGGCGATGCCCACCACCGCGAGGGCGATGGTCCCCCGGCCGATCCCCACAAGGCGCAGGGCTCCGATCTCCCGCCGCATCTCGCTGGTACGCAGGCCCGTGACCGCCACGAGGAAGATACCGCCTGCCAGCAACGTCACCAGCGCAATGGCCTTGTGGAACCGGGAGACCACCACGAAGGCTCGGGAGGTGTGGCCCGCGAGTTCCTCCGCGGTGTACGCGTCGAAGCCCACGCCCCAAGCCTCCAGGTCGTCCCGGATCCGCGGGGCCTCCACATTCGGCCGCAGCCGCACCACCACCCGGTCCACGGCGTCCGTCCGACCCGTGAGGGTCTCCAGGAACGGCAGCCGGAACACCATCCGCAGCTCCTCTCGGGCCACCTCCGCGGGGTGCTCCTTGGAGCTCCACACCACCGCCACCCGCACCTGGCGGGGATTCCGCATCCCAGGGTCCGCGGCCACCTCCACCGTGTCCCCCTCCCGGATCCCCAGGCGCTTGGCCGTCCGCTCCGGGACCGCAACCTCCTCGCGCTCGTCCGCGATCCCGGGAAGGGCCAGGAGGAGCAGGAGCGCCACCAGCAGGCTAGAGCGTGCCACGTCCCTATGATGCCGCATCCGGCCGGCTCCGTCTAAAATGGTCCCATGGACCTGTCCTTCCACCCCCTCGTGACGCGCTGGTTCCGGGAACGGTTCCCCGAGCCCACCCCGGCCCAACGGCTGGGCTGGCCTGCCATCGCCGCAGGCGAGGACACCCTCATCGCGGCACCCACGGGCTCGGGCAAGACCCTCGCGGCCTTTCTGTGGTCCCTGAGCGGGCTCCTCTCCTCGCGGTTGCTTCCGGATCAGATCCAGGTGGTGTACGTCTCGCCCCTGCGGGCCCTGAGCAACGACGTCCACCGCAACCTGCACGAACCCCTTCAGCAGATCCGGGAGCTGGCGGGACGTCTAGGGGTGTGGGTGCCGGAGGTCCGGGTGGCGGTGCGCACGGGGGATACGCTTCCCCGCGAGCGGGACCGGATGATCCGCCGTCCTCCACACATCCTCGTGACGACCCCCGAATCCCTCTACCTCCTGCTCACCGCGCCCCGCAGCCGGGAGGTCCTGCGCGGTACGCGCACGGTGATCGTGGATGAGCTCCACGCCATAGCCCAGGACAAGCGGGGGGCACACCTCGCCCTCAGCCTGGAGCGGCTGGATGCCCTCACGGGACGACCCTGTCAGCGCATCGGGCTCAGCGCCACTGCCCATCCCTTGGAGACGCTGGCCCGGCTGCTGGTCGGCGGGGCCCGGTGCGGGCCGGACGGCTCCCCACGTTGCGCCATCGTGGACGCGGGATGGCAGCGGAGCTGGGACCTTTCCATCTGGCTCCCCGGGCAGGTCCTGGGACCTGTCGCCACCCATGAACTCTGGACGGAGGTGTACGACCGGATCGCGGAGCTCGCAGGGCAGCACCGCACCACCCTGGTGTTCGTGAGCACGCGCCGGCTCGCAGAGCGGGTGGCCCATCGGCTCACGGAGCGGCTGGGCGAGGGCCGGGTGGCCTCCCACCACGGGAGCCTCGCCCGCACCCTGCGGCTGGAGACGGAGCGCCGGCTCAAGCAGGGGGAGCTGTCGGTGGTGGTGGCCACCGCCTCCCTGGAGCTCGGCATCGACGTTGGCTCCGTGGACCTCGTCTGCCACGTGGGCGCTCCCCGGGCCATCTCCACCCTTCTCCAGCGGGTGGGCCGGAGTGGGCACGGCGTGAACCGGGTGCCGAAGGGCGTGCTCTTCCCTCTCACCCGCGACGAGCTGGTGCAATGTGCGGCCGCGGTGTGGGCTGTGCGTCGGGGGGTGTTAGACCAAGTGATCCTCCCGGAAAAACCCCTCGATGTGCTGGCCCAACAGATGGTGGCCATCGCGGCTTCAGAACCCATCTCTGAGCAGGATCTGTTCGCGCTGGTGCGGCGGGCCTATCCGTACCGAGATCTCAGCTGGCGGGAGTTCCAGCAGGTGCTGGAGATGCTCTCCGAGGGGATCGCCGCGCGCCGGGGGAGGGCCGGGGCGCTGCTGCACCGGGACCGGGTGAACGGTGTGGTGCGGGCCCGTCGGGGTGCCCGGATGGTCGCCCTCACCTGCGGGGGAACGATCCCGGAGACCTTCGATTTCGATGTGATCGCGGAGCCCGACGAGGCCTTCATCGGCCGGGTAAACGAGGATTTCGCCATCGAAAGCCAAGCAGGGGACGTGTTCCTGCTGGGCAACACCTCCTGGCGGGTGCGCCGCGTGGAGAGCAGCGGCCGGGTACGGGTGGAGAACGCCCACGGAGCCCCGCCCACCATCCCCTTCTGGCTAGGCGAAGCGCCGGCCCGCACTTGGGAGCTCTCCCAAGCGGTCTCGGATCTACGGGCGGAGGTGGCTGCCCGGATCCAGGACCGGGCACGCGCGGTGGCGTGGCTCGCGCAGGAGACCGGCCTGGATGCCGCGGGTGCCGAGCAGCTGGTGGACTATGTGCGGGAGACCGTGGCGGTGCTGGGATGTGTACCGACCCAGACGTGCGTGGTGGCGGAGCGGTTCTTCGACGAGGCGGGCGGGATGCAGATCGTGCTCCATGCGCCCTTCGGCGCTCGGGTGAACCGGGCGTGGGGATTGGCCCTCCGCAAGCGCTTCTGCCTGACCTTCGATTTCGAGCTGCAGGCCGCGGCCACGGACGACGGCATCGTGCTCTCCCTGGGCGCGCAGCACAGCTTCCCTCTCGAGCTCATCTTCTCCTTCGTCCGATCTCAGACCGTGGGGAAGGATCTCCTCCAGGCCACCTTGCAGTCCCCACTCTTCGGCACGCGGTGGCGGCAGAACGCCCAACGGGCCCTGGCCCTCCTCCGTCAGCGGGGCGGCCGGAAGGTGCCACCCCAGATCCAGCGCATGCAGGCGGAAGACCTCCTGGCCGCGGTGTTTCCGGACCAGGTGGGTTGCCAGGACAACCGCATGGGCCCCATCACCCCGCCGGACCACCCGCTGGTGAACGAGACCCTTCGCAGTTGCCTTCAGGAGACGATGGATCTCGCTCGCCTGGTGGAGATCGTGGAGCGCATGGAGCGGGGCGAGATCCGCACCGTGGCCGTGGAGACCCCGCAGCCGTCCGCGATGTCCCACGAGATCCTCAACGCGAATCCCTACGCGTTCCTCGACGATGCCCCTCTCGAGGAACGGCGGGCGCGGGCCGTGCAGCTGCGGCGGGTGGATCCCGACCTCGCCCGGGGCCCAGGGGCCCTGGATCCCGAGGCCGTGGCGGAGGTGCGGGCCCAGGTTGCGCCAGACGTGCGGGACCCTGACGAGCTGCATGACCTCCTTCATACCCTGGTACTCCTCCCCCTGGAGGAGGCGGACTCGTGGAGGGGGGTTGCGGAAGCACTCCTCTGCCAGGGGCGGGCCACGGTGGCTGCAATGGACAGGCTCCGGGCATACGTGGCCGTCGAGCGGGTGCCGTTCGTGAGGGCCATCTGGCCGCAGGCCCACTTCCTCCCGGAGCCCCAGATCCCTCCGGACCTGCCGCAGCCGACCCGGGAGGAGGCGGTGCTGGCCGTGGTGCGGGGCTGGATGCCCTGCCTGGGCCCCACCACGGTCCCGGCCCTCGCGGTGCGGCTCGGCCTCCCGGAAGGGGAGGTATCGGCTGCCCTTGCAGCCCTGGAAGGGGTGGGGATCGTGTTGCGAGGGCACTACAGCCCGGGGGTTGAGGAGGAGGAGTGGTGCGAGCGCACCCTCTTAGCCCGAATCCACCGGCTCACCGTGGATCGGCTACGACGGGAGATCGAACCGGTAACCCCCGCAGACTTTATACGGTTTCTGTTCCGGTGGCAGCACGTGCATCCTGGCACCCAGCTCCATGGCCGCGGAGGTCTCCTCGAGGTGATCGGCCAGCTCCAGGGCCTGGAACTCCCGGCGGAAGCGTGGGAGACCAGCGTCCTGCCCGCGCGGGTCTCCGCCTACAATCCCGCAGACCTGGAGGCCCTCTGCTTGGGCGGGGTCATCGCCTGGGGCCGCATCGTGCCCAACGGCGGTCCGGAATCGGACAGGGTCCGGCGGCGCCGGGGCGTGGTGCGCACGACTCCGATCGCCTTCCTGCTCCGGGAGGACCTGGCGGTGTACGTCCGTCCGGCCGAGCCCTGCCTGATCGGACTAGGGGGGACGGCCCGGGACGCCCTGGCGTACCTAGAAGCCCACGGGGCTTCCTTTCTCTCGGACATCGCCCGGGCCATTGGCCGGCTTCCCTCAGAGGTGGAGGCGGCTCTGTGGGAACTCGTGGCCGCGGGACTCGTGAGCGGGGATGGCGTGGGGGGGTTACGGCAGCTCCTGCGCCGGGGCCGCAGGCGGCGGGGGCTGCGGGCACTCCCTGGTGGACTCTACGGTCGGTCCCTGCCCGTGGGCCGTTGGGCCCTGTGGCGCCCGACCGAGGAGGTTCCGGAGCCGGAGCGCACGGAGCGGATCGCGCAGCACCTGCTGCGGCGCTACGGGGTGGTGTTCCGGGAGGTGCTGGCGAGGGAGCGGGCGGCCCCGCCGTGGCGGGATCTGGTACGGGTGTACCGGCGCTGGGAACTGCAGGGGAGGATCCGGGGCGGCCGATTCGTCAGCGGGTTTGCGGGCGAGCAGTACGCACTCCCCGAGGCCGTGGAGGCGCTGCGGGCGGTGCGGCGCACACCGGGTCACCCGGAGACGGTGGTGGTCTCGGCCGCAGACCCTCTGAACCTGGTGGGGATTCTGGTTCCCGGAGAGCGCATCTCCCCCTTTTCGGATCTGTGGATCGCCTTCCGGAACGGCGTGCCCGTGAAGAGCGCTCCCCTTGGGGCGCTGCTGCGGCTCGTGCAGCCTCCTACAGCGCCCACGGTGGGCGGGACCACCGCGATGTAGCCCATGTATGATGGAAGGGCGATGGACCATGCGCCGAACCTGGAGGAAAAGCTGCGGGCGCTGCCGGCCCAGCCCGGGGTGTACCTCCTCCGAGATCGGGCGGGGCGGGTGATCTACGTGGGGAAGGCCGCGTCCCTGCGGAACCGGGTGCGCACCTACTTCCAGGATCTCCGCACCGCTCCCTCCCCCCGCATCCGACACCTCATGACCAAGGTCTTCGACTTCGACGTGGTGGTGTGCGCCAACGAGGTGGAGGCCTTGGTCCTGGAGACGAACCTCATCAAGCAGCACCGGCCCCGGTACAACGTGCGGATGGCGGACGACAAGGCCTATCCCTACATCAAGATCACCAACGAGCCCTATCCGAAGATCATGATGACCAGGAGGATCGTGCAGGACGGCGCCCGCTACTTCGGCCCCTATCCCTACCACGAGCCGAAGTTGGTGCGCCGCACCATCCGCACCATCCGGAAGCTATTCCGGCTGCGCAGCTGTCGGATCGAGATCGATCGATCCTTGCCCCGGCCCTGCCTGGATCATGCCATGGGGCTGTGCACCGCACCCTGCGTAGCCTGGGGCGCCACCCAGGAGCAGTATGGGGAGCAGGTTCGGAAAGCGGTGCTGTTCCTGGAAGGAAAGCAGGAAGCGGTGCTGGAAGCCCTGCGGCGCGAGATGCAGGAGGCCGCCGACCGCCTCGAGTTCGAGCGGGCCGCGGCTCTGCGGGACCAGATCCGGGCCATGGAGGCCATCGGGCAGCGCCAGCGCACCTCCGGCCCGGGTCTACTGGATCGGGACGTGGTGGCGGTGCACACGGACGGGGACGACGCCTGCGCCCAGGTCTTCTTCGTGCGCGGGGGGCGGCTGGTGGGTCAAGAGCACTTTTCCCTTACGGGCGCCCTCAACCACACCGCCGCGGAGGTCCTGCGCACCTTCCTCGAGCAGTTCTACGCCCACGCCACCACGATTCCTCCAGAGGTGCTTATCCCGGAGCCCGTGGAGGACCAGGAGCTTATCGCCCAATGGCTCCAGGCACGGCGGGGGGAGCCGGTTCGGGTGGCGGTGCCGGAGCGGGGGGCGGATCGGGAGTTGGTGGAGATGGCTCGAGAGAACGCCCGGGTGCATCTGGAGCAGGAGCGGGTGCGGCTGATGGGCCGGGAGGGGTCTGCGGTGCGGGCGCTGCAGCAGGTTCTGGGCCTTGTGGATCCGCCCTTCCGCATCGAGGGGTATGACGTCTCCAACTTTCAGTCCGGGGAGGCGGTGGCCTGTCTGGTGACCTTCGAGGGAGGGCGGCCCCGCAAGGAGGCCTACCGCCGGTTCCGGATCCGATCCATGCCCGGGCCCAACGACGTGGCCATGCTTCGGGAGGCCCTGCACCGCCGGCTCGAAAACGCCCGGGAGGAAGCGGAGGCCTTACAGAAGGGCGCAACCCTCAAGCCCAGGTGGTCCGTGCTCCCGGACCTCATCCTGGTGGACGGCGGCCGGCCGCAGCTCCAGGCTGCCCTGGAAGTCCTCTCCGCATTCGGGATGCGGATCCCCGTGGTAGCCCTCGCCAAGCGGGAGGAGCTCGTGTACCGGCCGGATACTCCCGACCCCCTCCGACTCCCGCCCGACTCCGTGGCCCTCCAGCTCCTGCAGCGGGTGCGGGATGAAGCCCACCGGTTCGCCAACGCCTACCACCGGAAGCTCCGGGATCGGCGCATCGTGTACTCGGTGCTGGACGAGATCCCGGGAGTGGGCGAGAAGCGGAAGCGGGAGCTCATCCGGCACTTCGGCTCCGTACGCCGCCTGCGGGAGGCCAGTGAGGAGGAGGTGGCAGCGGTGGTGGGGCCGAAGGTGGCCCGTAAGGTTTTGGCGTTCCTGCAGACCCGCAAACTCCCCACCTACCGGGAGGAGGCCATCCGGTAGGGAGCTGGAAGGGGCTCTCCCAGGAGCTCCGCCAGCTGCGGGAGCAGCTGGCGGAGCGCTTGCTCCGAATCCGCCCGCAGGGTAACATGGCCTACCTTCCGGCCCGGCCGCACCGATTTCCCATACCAGTGGAGGTGGGCTCCGGGCAGGGCGAGGAGTTTCCGGAAGTCTGGCTTCTGGCCGATGAGGTTCACCATGGCGCTCGCGCCCAGCGGCGCGGTGGAGCCGAGCGGTAGTCCCGCGATGGCCCGCAGGTGGTTCTGAAACTGGCTCGTCTCGGCCCCTTCCAGGGTCCAGTGCCCGCTGTTGTGCACCCGGGGCGCCATCTCGTTGGCGAGGAGTTCCTCCCCTACCTGGAAGAACTCGATGGCTACTACCCCCACGTACCCCAGGGCCTCCAGGACCCTCCGGGCGTACGCCTCAGCCTTCGCTTGGAGCCCGGGGGTGAGCCCCGGGGCGGGAGCCAGGGAAAGCCGCAGGATTCCCTCCCGGTGGTGGTTCTCTACGAGTGGATAGCAGGCCACCTCCCCGCTTGCAGCCCGCACCGCCAGGAGAGAGACCTCCCGGTCGAAGGGCACGAGTCGCTCCAGGATAAGATCCCGGCCGCCCAGGGCCGCCCATGCGGGATCCAGGTCCTCTCGACCCCGGAGGAGGATCTGGCCCTTGCCGTCGTATCCGCCGCGCCGGGTCTTCAGGAGGGCCGGAAGCCCCAGTTGCGCCGCCCCCGCCTCCAGGTTCTCCGGGCTTTCCACCGTGCAGAAGGGGGGTGTTGGGATCCCGAGCGAGGAGAAAAATCGTTTTTCCGTGAGCCGGTCCTGGGCCACTTCCAGGGCTTTGGGGGTTGGATGGACGGGAAGCCACCGCGCCAAAGATCGGGCTGCCTCCGCAGGCACGTTCTCGAACTCGTAGGTGACTACCTCGAGGCCCTCCCCAAACCGGCGCAGGAGGGCTTCGTCCCGGTAGTCTCCGACCAGAAGCTCCCCCACCTGTCCCGCGCAGGCTTCGGGAGAAGGGTCCAGGAACCGGAAGGAGAAGCCGAGCGGATACCCTGAGAGGGCCAGCATCCGGCCGAGCTGACCGCCTCCGAGAACCCCGATCCTCATCTCTCCGTGCGGGGATCCGGGTGGGCCAGCACCTCCTGCTTTTGGGCCTCCCGGTACCGCCGCAACCGATCCAGGACCTCTGGATGCTTGAGCCCCACGATGCTGGCAGCAAGAAGGGCGGCGTTGATGGCTCCGGCCCGCCCGATGGCCAGGGTTCCCACGGGTACGCCCGCGGGCATCTGCACGATGCTGAGCAGGGAATCCAGGCCCCGCAGGGCCTGGGACTCCACGGGCACGCCCAGCACGGGGAGCACCGTGTGGGCCGCGGTCATGCCCGGCAGGTGGGCAGCCCCGCCTGCACCTGCGATGATCACCAGGAGCCCCCGCTCTTCCGCGCTCCGCGCGTACTCCGCCATAAGCTCCGGGGTGCGGTGGGCGCTCACGACTCGCACCTCATGGGGGACTCCCAGCGCCTCGAGGGTAGCTACCGCGTGCCGCATGGTCTCCCAGTCGGAGGAGGATCCCATGATGACCCCTACGAGCGGACGGGTTTGGGCAGGAGGATTCCTCATGGGAGGTCTTCCAGCACGGCGAGGATGCGCTGAGGGTCCGGGAGATCCCGCATGGATCGACCGTACCACGCGGCCCGCACGGTACCCCCTGCGTCCACCACAAGGAGGGCGGGGAGCCGGCCGAACCGGCTCCGACGGACCTCCTGGCCGAAGCGTTCCGCAATCCGGTGCTCGGGATCCGGGATCCCCGGGAAGGGGATTCCCTGCGCGGCCCAGTATTCTGCCATGGCAGGGCGTGTTTCCGGACCGATAGCCACCACCTCCGCTCCCCGGCTCCGAAACGCTTGGTAGTGCTGGCGCAACTGCGCCAGGTGCTTCCGGCAGAAGGGTCAGCGAAGGCCTCGCAGGAAAACCAGGACGACTGGCCTTCCCCTCAGGGTGGCACTCCCCACCCTCCCGCCGTCCAGGGCTTCGGCCGTCCACTCCGGAGCAGGGCTTCCCACCTCTAACCGTGCCACGGTGATCCCTCTTCTAGGTGCGCACCTGTCCCTGGCCCAGGGCCACGAACTTGGTGGTGGTGAGTTCCCGAACGCCCATGGGCCCGTAGGCATGCAGCTTCGTGGTGCTGATTCCGATCTCCGCGCCCAGGCCCAGCTGGAACCCGTCGTTGAACCGGGTGCTGGCGTTCACCAACACCAGGGAGGCGTCCACCTCCCGCAGAAAGCGCAGGGCCCGGTCGTGATTCCGGGTCACGATGGCCTCCGTATGCCGGGAGCCGTACCGGGCGATATGCGCGAGGGCTTCCTCGAAGGAGTCCACCACCCGCACGGCGAGCACCAGATCCAGGTACTCTGTGCTCCAGTCCTCCTCCCGGGCGGGGATTGCGTGCGGCAGGATCCGCTGGGTGCGGGGACAGCCCCGCAGCTCTACCCCCGCCTCCCGCATGGCGACCGCCAGCCGAGGCAGGAACGCAGCCGCCACCGTCTGGTGCACCAGCACCTTCTCCAGGGCGTTGCAGGTTGCGGGACGCTGGGCCTTGGCGTTCACCGCGATGCGCACCGCCATCTCGAGATCCGCCTCCTCGTCCACGTAGAGGTGGTTTACCCCCTTGGCGTGGGCCAGCACCGGGACCCGGGCGTGCTCCTGTACGAACCGGATGAGCTCCTCCCCGCCCCTGGGGATGAGGAGGTCGAGCACGCCCTCCATCCGGCACATCTCCAGCACCGATTGCCGATCTCCCGCGGGCAGGAGCTGCACCGCGTCCGGGGGGAGGCCGGATTCCTCCAGGGCCTGGCGGATCAGACGCACCAAGGCCTCGTTGCTGTATCGGGCCTCTTTTCCGCCCCGCAGGAGGATGGCGTTCCCCGCCTTGAGGGCCACCGCGCTGGCCTCTACCGTGGCATCCGGCCGGGCTTCATAGATCAGCCCGATCACGCCCAGCGGCACCCGCATGCGGCCCACGAGGAGACCGTTGGGCCGCACGGTGATCTGCTCGATCTCCCCGACGGGATCGGGAAGGGAAGCGATCTGCCGCAGGCCTTCTGCGAGGTCGTCCCGGCGGCGATCCCCCAACCGCAGCCGCTCCAGCTTGGGCTTCGGGAGCCCCCGGGCGGCCTCCAGGTCCTTGCGGTTGGCCTCCAGGACTTCCGGCCACCGAGCCTCCAGCAGCTCCGCGGTCCGCATCAAGGCCCGCTGCTTGGCCCCGGGTGAAGCCCGCAGGAGTTGCTGTGCGGCTGCACGGGCCCGCTCTCCCATCTGCCGCAGCTCGCTCGCCAGTTCGATCATCGCACCCCTCCCGTGTAGGATGCCTCTGCCTCCAGATCCCCCGCCAGCACGAAGTGATCCCGGTGGATCACCTCATCGGAGTGCTTGTAGCCCAGCCGGGTCTCGATCTCCCGGGTGTGGGCTCCTTTGATGCGCTCGATCTCGCTGGCGCTGTAGTTCACCAGCCCCACCCCCACGAGCCGCCCCTGGGGATCCAGGCAGCGTACGGGGTCTCCCACGCCGAACTCCCCCCGCACGCCCAGGATCCCCGCGGGCAGAAGCGAGGCGCCCTCCTCTCGGAGGGCCCGGGCCGCCCCCGCGTCCAGGAGAAGTTCTCCCGCAGGCCGCGGCAGCTGGTACAGCCACCGTTTCCGTCCCGAGTACCGCCTCTGGGCGCTCCAGAAGAGGGTTCCCACGGGGGCTCCCGAGAGGGCCTCCCGGATCACGTGCGGGCGTTGGCCAGGCAGCAACCACATGGGAATCCCCGCGGCGAGGGCCTTCTCCGCGGCCAGCAGCTTCGAGCGCATTCCGCCCGTGCCCACCTCCCCGGGCTCGGCCCCGGCCCGGGCCAGGAGCTCCCGGTCCACCCGATCAACCCTCCGGATGGGGCGGGCGTCCGGGTGTATGCGGGGATCCCGATCGTACAGGGCTTCCACATCGGAGAGCACCAGGAGAAGGTCTGCACCCACCAGGGTGGCGAGGAGGACAGAGAGGTGGTCGTTATCACCGAACTTCAGCTCCTCCACCGCCACGGTATCGTTCTCGTTTACCACGGGGATGACTCCCCACCGCAGTAGGGTCTCCACCGTGTGCCGGGCGTTGAGGAACCGGGCCCGGTCCGCGAGGTCGAAGGCGGTGAGGAGCACCTGGGCCGTTGCCAGGCCGTGGCGCCCGAAGGCTTCCGCCCACGCCTGCATGAGGAGCGGCTGGCCCACCGCGGCCGCCGCCTGCTTGGCGGGGATGGAGAGGGGCCGGGTGGGGAGCTTCAGCCGCGCGGTGCCCAAGGCCACCGCACCGGAGGAGACCACCACCACCTCTCGTCCCCCGCGCCGCAGCTCCGCGAGTTCGCCCGCAAGGCGCGGAATCGCCCGGGAGGCCGGATCCGCGATGAGGGCGCTTCCGACCTTCACCACCACCCGGCGGCACGTGGAGGGATCGAAGGGAGCGTGGTGAACTCCCATGCTCCCCTTCAAGATACCACCTCGTCCGCGGGGGAGGCCTGTCGGGGGACGGAGGACGGGACCCGGAGTGGTCCCCACAGGCCGCAGAGGAAGGCCGCTAGGCCCAGGAGGAACCACCCCACCCCCAGCCGGAAGGGCTCTCCCCCTGCCCACTGGCCCAGGGCGGTGCCCAGGAAGCTCGCCAGCAGCCCGCTGCCGAACCCCACCGCGCTGCTGGCAAAACCCGCGATGCTCCCCATGGGCTCCATGGCCAGGCTCATGGCGTTGGGGAACACGAGCCCGATGCCGAAGAACACGAGGCTCGTGTGCAGCCAGATGAGAACCGGGTTCCGCAGAAGGAGTGCGTGAAGAGGGAAGAGGGCGGCGGAGACGAAGAGGCAGAGCAGCGACCACCGCAGGAAAGCCCGGAGCCCGACCCGGTGGACCAGAAGACCCGTGCAGAGCATGGCCAGGCTCTGGAACGCCGCGGTTCCCCCGAAGGCCAGGGCGAACTGCGGGTTCGTCAGCCCAAGGTGGGTCTTGTAGAGCTGCGGGGCGTTCAGGAGGTAGGCGTGCAGCATGGCATAGCTGAAGGTGAGGAGGAGGGCGGCCACCCGGCTCTCGGGCGCCCGGAGGAGAAGACGGAGGGCTTCCCGCAGGGAGGCGTAGCTCAGGGGACGGCGGTGCGGACCAGGTAGGGTCTCCGGGAGCCGGAGCCCGGCCCATCCGAGGAGGAGTGCAGCTAGGCCTCCGAGGAAGAGGAAGACCGCCCGCCATCCTAGGCCCAAGAGCAGCGTCCCCACGGAGGGTGCCAGGATGGGGACCACGAGGAAGACCATCTGGATGAAGGAGAGGACGCGGGCCATGGCTTCCCCCTGATAGCGGTCCCGCACCAAGGCAGTTCCCACGCTCCGCATGCTGGAGCCGAAGAAGGCCTGGAAGAACCGCAGGGCCACGAGGAGGGGAAAGGATCGCACCAGGGGCATGAGGAAGCTCAGGGCCGTGAACACCCCCAGAGCGGAGAGCAGTACCCCCCGCCGGCCGTAGCGGTCGCTGAGGGGCCCGAAGAGGAGCTGCCCGGGGGCGAACCCCATGAGGTAGACGCCCACCACCAGCTGTGCCTGCGTTTCCGTCACCCCGTACTCCCGGGCCATGGCGCTGAGGGCCGGCAGCATGGCGTCCACGCCGAAGGCCACCAGAGCCATCAGGAGCCCGAGCAGGACCGTGAGTTCCACCAGGGACACAACCTGAAGTGTACGACGCCTCCGGGGGGCCGCCGCAACCTCCCGGGTCAGGGGAAGTCAGGGGGTTGACGGAGGAAGGAGACCGGTGATGTACAAAAGTAAGCAAAGGCGGGCGGCGTGGAGGTGCAAGACCGTCTGCACACAGGGATTCGGAGGGGGCCATGCGGAGTCGGGCGTTTGTCCATCTCGTGGTGGCCGTGGCGGTGCTGGTGGTCCTTCCCGCCGGGGCCCAGCCCCGCACCGTCCGGATCGGGTTCGTGAGCACCCTCTCGGGCGGTGGGGCAGCCCTGGGGCAGGATGTCCTCGATGGCTTCAACCTGGCCCTGCGGCATCTGGGGAACCGCCTGGGAGGTCTCCCGGTGGAGGTGCTCGTGGCGGACGACCAGCAGAACCCGGACGTGGCCCGCACCGCGGTGGAGCGCATGCTGCGCCGGGACCGGGTGGACTTCATGACGGGCATCATCTTCTCCAACGTCCTGCTGGCGGTGGGGGATCTGGTGTTCGGCAGCCAGACCTTCTACATCAGCCCCAACGCGGGCCCTTCCGAGTACGCGGGGGAACAGTGCAACTTCTATTTCCTCAATGTGGCCTGGCAGAACGACAACATGCACGAGGCCATGGGACACTATGCCCAGCTGAAGCGCTACGAGACCGCCTTCATCCTCGCTCCCAACTACCCCGCGGGCCGGGACGCTCTCACGGGGTTCAAGCGGTATTACCGAGGGCGCGTGATCGGGGAGCTGTACACCCGACTGGGACAGCTGGACTACTCCGCGGAGATCGCACAGATCCGGGCCGCGGCCCCCACGGCCGTGTACGCCTTCTACCCAGGGGCCATGGGCGTGAACTTCATCAAGCAGTATGCGGAGGCGGGGTTGCTGCAGCAGATTCCGCTTCTGCTTCCCGGGTTCTCCGCGGATGCGGACGTGATCCGGGCGGTGGGCCGGCCCATGGTGGGGGTGTTCAACAGCTCCCACTGGGCCCTGGAGCTCTTCAACCCCATCAACCGCCGGTTCGTAGAGGACTTCCGCCGCACCTACGGCCGCATCCCCACCCTGTACGCCTCCCAGGGGTACGACGCGGCCCTGGCCCTGGACCACGGGCTTCGGGCGGTCGGTGGGGACCTCTCCCGCAAGGCGGAGTTCCGGCGGGCGATTCTCTCCGGGTTCGACACCACCCGGGGCCGGGTCCGGTTCAACCGGAACGGGTATCCCATCCAGAACTACTACCTCCGGCAGGTGGTGGAATTGCCCAACGGTGAGATCGTGAATCGGTTGCGGGGCACCATCTTCCGCAATCACGGGGACGCCTACGTCTCCCGGTGCAGGCTTCCATAGGGGATGCCCTCCGGTTTTCCCACCGCCCTCGTTCTGGAGCAGCTGCTGAACGGGCTCCAGCTGGGGCTCATGCTCTTCCTGCTCGCTTCCGGCCTCACCCTGGTCCTGGGCATTATGGATGTGGTGAACCTCGCGCACGGCTCCCTGTACATGCTGGGAGCCTACTTCGCCGCCACCCTGGCACGTGCCACGGGGTCCTTCTGGGCCGGTGTGGCCCTGGCGGTGCCGGCCACCGCGGTGGTGGGCGTCCTGCTGGAGATCTCCGTCCTCCGACAGGTCTACACCCGGGATCACCTCACGCAGGTTCTGGCCACCTTTGCCCTCATCCTGATGTTCAACGAGGGAGTCCGGATGATCTGGGGACCACAGGCCCTGTTGCTCACCGTGCCCCAGGAGCTGGCTAGACCGGTTCTCCTTCTCCCGGGCCTGGGCTACTCCGCATACCGTCTGTTCCTCATCGGAGTGGGTGCTGGCCTCGCGGCCCTGCTCTTCCTCCTGATCCACCGGACCCGGTTGGGGATGTGGGTGCGGGCCGGCGCTTCCAACCGGGCCATGGTCCAGGCCATGGGGGTTCCCATCCAGCGGGTCTTCACCGTGGTGTTCGGGATGAGTGCGGGGCTGTGCGCGGTGGCGGGGGGTCTACTGGGCCCCATCCTGGCGGTGCAGGTGGGGATGGGGGAGGAAATCCTCATCCTTGCCTTCGTGGTGATCGTGATCGGGGGCATCGGCTCGGTGAAGGGGGCGCTGGTGGGCGCGCTCCTGGTGGGGATCGTGGACACCGCGGGCCGGGCCCTTCTCCCGCCGCTCTTCATGCGCCTCCTGCCTCCAGAGGTGGCCTCGAATCTGGGTCCCGCCTTGGCCTCTATCCTCATCTATCTGCTCATGGCCGCGGTCCTCTTCCTGCGACCGCAGGGGCTGTTCCCCGTCCGGACGTAGGATGCGGACCCGTCCGATCCTGGTCTCCCAAGCCCGCCGCACTGCCATGGCAGCTCCACAGGGCGTGGCGGGCCGGAGGGGGCTTGTCGCGGCAGGGATCCTGCTGGTGGGATTTCCCGTCCTCGCGGAGGCTTTCGGGTGGCAGTTCTACCTGAACCTGATCACCCGGGCCATGATTCTGGGGCTTGCCTGCAGCGGCCTCAACCTCGTGCTGGGTTACGGGGGACTCGTGAGTTTCGGGCATGCCACCTACTACGGGCTTGGAGCCTACACCGTGGCCGTGCTGGCGCGGGAGGGCATCCGCGCCGCCTGGGTGGTCTGGCCCGCGGGGGTTCTCATGGCCGCGTTCGCGGCGCTCCTCATCGGCGCCGTGTGCCTGCGCACCCGGGGCCTTTCCTTCATCATGATCACCCTGGCGTTCGCCCAGATGGTGTACTATGGGGTGGTTTCTCTCAAGCAGTACGGTGGCCAGGACGGGCTCCGGGCGCCCCGCACGGACCTTGGATTTCCCTTGGGGGATGTAGGGCTCTACTACCTCACCCTCCTCCTCCTGGCAGCGTGTCTGGGAGTCCTGTGGCGGGTGGTGCACGCTCGGTTCGGCCAGGCCCTGCAGGCCATCCGGGACAACGAGGCCCGGGCCGTGGCCATCGGCTTCCCCGCGTATCCGTTTCAGCTGGTGGCCTTCGTGCTCTCCGGAGCCATTACGGGCCTGGCGGGGGTCCTTATGGCCCACCATACCCAGTACGTCTCCCCCGCCATGCTCGCTTGGCCGCAATCCGGCGCCTTCCTCCTCATGGTCATCCTGGGCGGGGTGGGGAGGTTCTGGGGCGGAGTGGTGGGAGCCGCAGCCATGGTGGCCCTGGAGGAGACGTTCCACGCGGCCACCATCCACTGGCAGCTGCCCGTGGGAGGGGTGCTGCTTCTGGTGGTCCTGTTGGCGCCCCGAGGTCTTGCGGGCCTCCTGGAGGGAAGACCCCGATGAGGGTCCTGGAGCTGCGGGGCCTCACGAAGCGGTTCGGGGGTGTGCTTGCCCTGTGGCGGTGTGATCTTGCGGTTGAGCGAGGAGAGGTGCATGCCCTCATCGGGCCGAATGGCGCGGGGAAGACCACCCTCATCAACCTGGTGGCGGGTGTCCTGTCGCCCACGGAGGGCCGGATCTTCTTCGAAGGGCACGATATCACGCATCTGCCTGCACACGCCCGGGCCCTGCGGGGGATCGCCCGCACCTTCCAGGCGACGAACCTCTTCTCCCGGCAGACCGTGCTCGAGAACCTCCGCCTCGCGGTACAGGCGCGTACCGGGAGCTCCTTCCGGTTCTGGCACCCGGTGCGCCGGGAGGTGGAGCTCGAGCGGGAGGCGCGCGGGTACGTGGCGCGGGTGGGACTTGGGGAGCGCACGGATGTCCCCGTGCTCGCCCTCTCCCACGGGGAGCGACGGCAGCTGGAAGTGGGCATGGCGCTCGCGTGCCGTCCGAAGCTGGTGCTCCTGGACGAACCCACTTCCGGCATGAGCCGGGAGGAATCCCTGCGGATGGTGGCGCTGATCCGGAGCCTGCGGGGTCAGGCGACGGTGCTGCTGGTGGAGCACGATATGGACGTGGTGTTCTCCGTGGCGGATCGGATCACGGTGCTGGTGGACGGGCGGGTGCTGGCGAGCGGCTCCCCGGAGGAGGTACGAGCAAACCCGGAGGTGCATCGGGCGTACCTCGGAGAGACGCGCACTCCAGGGACCGCTCCCTCCGCCCCTTCCGGGCCGCGGGGAATACCGAGGGGGGAGCCCCTGCTGCGGGTGGAGGGGCTAGAGGCCTCCTACGGCCCGAGTCCGGTGCTGTGGGGGGTGGATCTGGAGGTTCCCGCGGGCCAGGTGGTGACCCTCCTGGGCCGGAACGGTATGGGCAAGACCACCACCGTCCGCGCCATCCTAGGCCTTCTTCCACCCCGGGCCGGACGGGTGGTCTTCTGCGGGGAGGAGATCCAGGGGAGATCCCCCGACCGCATCGCCTCCGCGGGCATCGCCCTCGTTCCGGAAGGCCGCCAGGTCTTCCCGAACCTCACGGTGCGGGAGAACCTCCTGGCGTTTGCCGCCAACCGAAGCGGATCCCCCCGCCCGTGGACGCTCGACCGGGTGCTGGAACTGTTTCCTCGGCTGCGGGTCCGGCTGAACCACCTGGGCTCCCACCTCTCCGGGGGTGAGCAGCAGATGCTGGCCATCGGGCGGGCCCTGATGACCAACCCACGCCTGCTGATCCTGGACGAGGCCACGGAGGGGCTTTCGCCCGTGCTACGGGAGGAGATCTGGCGGTGCCTGGAGCGACTCAACCGGGAGGGAATTGCCATCCTCCTCATCGACAAGTACGTGGATCGCCTGCTGGATCTCGCCCACCATCACTTCATCCTGGAACGGGGACAGGTGGTGTGGTCGGGACCGTCGGAGGCCCTGCGGGCGGATCCAGGCCTGTGGCAGCGCTACCTGAGCGTATGAGCTTCCGCAAGGGAGATTGCCCTGCTCCGTCGAAACACGGATGGGGATGGATCTGCAGGATCGGGTGGCCTTTGTCACGGGTGGCGGACGCGGAGTGGGGCGCGCCTGTGCCCTAGAGCTGGCCCGTCGGGGCGCCCGGGTGGCCGTGGCCGCCCGCACGGCCCCGCAGGTGGAGGCCGTGGCGAGGGAGATCCGGGAGATGGGAGGGCGGGCCCTCGGGCTCCCGTGCGACGTGGCGATACGGGAGGCCGTGGAGTCCGCGGTGGCCCAGGCCCGGGAGGTTCTGGGACCCGTGACCGTCCTGGTGTATGCGGCGGGGATCGCGGAGAGCCACCCCTTCGGGGAGATCACGGATGCGGTGTGGGAGCGCCACCTGCGCACCAACGTCACCGGTGCCCTCTACGCCATGCAGGCAGTCCTTCCCGATATGCTCGCGGTCGGATGGGGGCGGATCGTGGCCGTGGCCTCCGTCTTGGCGAAGGTGGCCTCCCGCTACACGGCCGCGTACGCCACCTCCAAGCACGCCCTGCTGGGGCTTGTGCGCTCCGTGGCTCTGGAGTACGCGGATCGAGGGATTACCGTGAACGCCATCTGCCCCGGCTACCTCCAGACGGACATGACCCTGGAGAACATCCGCCGGATCAGCGCCCGCACGGGTCGATCCCCGGAGGAGGTCCGCCGGGCCCTGGAGAACAGCAGCCCCCAGAAGCGTCTGTTCACCGTGGAGGAGGTCGCCTCCCTGGTGGCCTACCTCTGCACGGACGCGGCCGGAGGGATCAACGGACAGGGCATCGTCCTAGACGGGGGTGGTGTGCTGTCCTAGGGGGAAGGGAGATGGTGACGTACGAGGACGTGCCCCAGCATTTCAACGTGACCCGCTACTTCCTGGATCGCCACCTCGAAGAAGGCCGGCAGGACCGCGTCGCCTTGTACTGCGGGGATCGGGCCGTGACCTACGGGGAGCTGGCGCACCTCACCAACCGCGTGGGAAACGTGCTCCGGGAACTCGGGGTCGAGCCGGAAGATCGCGTTCTGCTGGCCCTCTCGGACGGAGTGGAGTTCGTGGCCACCTGGTACGCGGTGCTGAAGCTGGGGGCCGTGAGCGCGGAGGTGTACACCTTCCTGCATCCCCACGACTACGCCTACTACCTGGACTATGCTCGGCCGCGGGTGGTGGTGACGGACGCGGTAACCCACCGGAAGATCCGGGAAGCAGCCCGGCAGGTGGGCTTTCGGGGCTGGATCCTGGCGGTGGGTGTGGAGGATCTGGAGAAGGGAGAGGCCCGCTTTGAGCGGCTGGTGGCGGAAGCCCCCGCGGAGATGGTGGGGGAGGACACCACCAAGGATGACTTCGCCCTGTGGAAGTTCACCACGGGCACCACCGGCCGGCCCAAGGCGGTGGTGCACTGCCACTACGCCCCGTACTTGAGCTTCTGGAACTACGCGCAGGAGGTGATCCGCTACACTCCGGAGGACGTGGTGCTCCCCGTCCCCAAGCTCTTCTTCGGATACGCCAGGGACTGTGCAGCCCTCTTCCCATTCGGCGTGGGAGCCGCAGGTGTCGTGTTCCCGGAGCGCAGCACTCCAGAGCGCATCTTCGAGCTCATCGCCCGCTACCGCCCTACCATCCTCGTACAGGTTCCCACCATGATCAATGCCATGGTGAACCACCCGGACGCGGACCGCTACGACCTGTCGTGCGTGCGCCTGGCCACCTCCGCCGGGGAAGCCCTGCCCGCAGAGCTGTATCACCGCTGGAAGCAGAAGTTCGGGGTGGAGGTGGTGGATGGGATCGGGTCCTCGGAGCTGTACCATATCTACATCTCCAACCGCCCGGGCGAGGTCCGGCCGGGGAGCGTGGGCCGCCCCTGTCCAGGTTACCGGGCGGAGGTGCGGGATCCGGAGGGCAACCGCCTCCCCCGGGGGGAGGTGGGGGAGCTGTGGGTGTGGGGGGAGACCGCGGCGCTTCTGTACTGGAGGGACCGCGGCAAGTCCACGCGCACCTTCCACGGCAACTGGGTCCGTACGGGAGACCTCTTCCGGGAGGACGAGGACGGGTACTTCTGGTACCAGGGACGGGTGGACGACCTGCTCAAGGTGGGCGGAATCTGGGTGGCGCCGCAGGAGATCGAGGAGTGCCTGCTGTGCCACCCCCTGGTGGTGGAGTGCGCGGTGGTGCCGTACACAGAGGAGGGCCTCACGCTGCCCCGGGCCTACGTGGTGCTGCGGGATCCGGCTCAGGCGAATCCCCAGACGGCCCGGGCGCTCCAGGAACACGTGCGCACCCACCTGAGCCCCCACAAGGCCCCCCGGGACGTGCGGTTTGTGGAGGCCCTCCCCCGCACGCCCAGCGGGAAGGTCGATCGCAGGCAGCTCCGGGAGAGCGGGTAGTGCGCATCGGCATCGGCCTTCCCAGCGGCGTTCCGGGCGTGCGGGGAGGGGCGGTGGTGCGGTGGGCACAGCGGGCCGAAGCCGCCCCCTTCAGTAGCCTCGCGGTCATCGACCGGGTGGCCTACGACAGCTACGACCCCTTGCTGGCCCTCACCGCGGCCGCCGCGGTCACCCAGCGGGTGAAGCTCGTCACCGCTGTTTTGGTCTCCCCCCTGCGCAACACTGTGCTGCTCGCCAAAGAGCTGGCAAGCCTCGATCAACTTTCAGGCGGCCGGCTGGTGGTAGGCTTCGCGGTAGGGGCCCGGGAGGAGGATTACCTGGTGGCCGGGATCGACCACCGGGGAAGGGGGAGCCGGCTCACGGAGCAGCTGCGGGCCCTGCGACGCATCTGGGAGGAGGGAACGGTGGGTCCGCCGCCGGCCCAACCGGGAGGCCCGCCCTTCCTCGTGGGGGGGTTCGCGGACGAGGCCTTTGCCCGGGCCGCCCGGTATGCCCAGGGCTACTTCCACGGCGGAGGCCCGCCCCGGGCCTTCGCCCGGGCCGCGGAGGTTGCCCGCATGGCGTGGGTTGAAGCTGGCCGGCCGGGCCGGCCGGAGCTCTGGGGCCAGGGATATTTCGTCCTGGGCGAGGAAGCCCGGGAGCGCGGAATCCGGTACATGCGGGACTACTATGCCTTTACGGGTCCTATGGTGGAACGCATCGTCGGGCAGCTCCTGACGACCCCGCAGGCCGTGGTGCAGTTCGTGGAAGGATATGCGGCCGCCGGTTGCGACGAACTTGTGCTCATGCCCGCGGTGGCCGATCTGGACCAGGTGGATCGCCTGGCGGAGGCCCTGGCGTGCGTGTGGTGATCGTGGGCGGTGGGCCGGCCGGGTTATATCTGGCCCTGCTGCTGAAGAAAGCAACCCCCCACCACGAGATCACCGTGCTGGAGCGCAACCCCCCAGACGCCACCTACGGGTGGGGCGTGGTGTTCAGCGACCGCACCCTGGCGGAGTTCCGGGAGGCGGACGAGCCCACGTACCGGGAGATCACGGAGCGGTTCGTCCTCTGGGACGCCATCGACGTCTACGTGCACGGGGAGCGGGTGCGCTGCGGGGGACATGTGTTTGCAGGCATCGCCCGCACCGCGTTGCTCCAGATCCTCCAGCGGCGATGCGCGGAGCTGGGGGTGGTGCTGCGGTTCCGTACGGAGGTCCGGCAACCCGAGGATCTGCCGCCGTACGACCTCCTGGTAGGTGCGGATGGGGTCGGCAGCGTGGTCCGGTCCTGGTACGCGGAGGTCTTCCGACCCCGGATCACCTCGGGCCGCACACGGTACATCTGGCTGGGCACGCCCCGTCCCTTTGGGGCTTTCACCTTCGTCTTCCAGCAGACCGAATGGGGGCTCTTTCAGGCGCACGCGTACCCCTATGAGGGCTGCATGAGCACCTTCATCGTGGAGTGCGGGGAGGACACCTGGAAGCGGGCGGGGCTGGAGGGGGCGAACGAGGTGCAAACCCTGCGGCGGTGTGCGGAGGTCTTCGAGGAGGTACTGCGGGGAGCTCCCCTCCTCTCCAACAACTCCCGCTGGATCCGGTTCCCGACCCTGCGCACCGCTACCTGGCATCATGGCCGGGTAGTGCTCCTGGGAGACGCGGCCCACACCGCCCATTTCTCCATCGGCTCCGGCACGAAGCTGGCCATGGAGGACGCCATCGCCCTCGCCCGGGCCCTCCTAGACCATGAGGATGTGGAGATGGCCCTGGCTGCGTACGAGCTGGAACGCAGACCCGTGGTGGAGGCCTTCCAGCGGGCCGCGGCCCAGAGCCAGCGAACCTTTGAGACCACCCCGCGCGCCCTGCGGCTGGATCCCTACCGCCTGACCCTCTACCTCCTCACCCGCAGCGGCCGCGTCTCCTACGACGACCTGAGGGTGCGGGATGCGCGCTTTGTGCAACGGGTGGAAGCCCGTCTGGCCTCGGAGTGGGACGACGTACGGCTGGCCCGGCCCCCCATCCACCTGCCGTTCGTCCTGCGGGGGTTGCGACTGGAGAACCGGATCGTCCTGCGGCCCGCGGGCGCCTGCGGGGCCCTGGAGGGCCTTCCGGACGAAGCGCAGCACCGGATCCTAGGCGGATTCGCGGCTAGGGGCGCGGGGCTCGTGCTCACGGAGATCCTCGCGGTCTCCCCGGAGGGTCGCATCACCCCGGAGGACGCGGGCCTGTACCGGGGAGAGCACGCGGAGGCGTGGCGGCGAGTCGTGGCGACCGTGCACGCGGAGGGCTCCCGGATCGGCGCGGTTTTGGGACACGCGGGACGCCGGGGAGCCACCCGGCCCCGCCGGTTCGGTCTGGACCTTCCCCTGGCGGAGCCCTGGGAGCTCCTGGCTCCCAGTGCCAT
The DNA here is from genome assembly GCA_025059775.1 of Armatimonadota bacterium. Taxonomy (NCBI): domain Bacteria; kingdom Bacillati; phylum Armatimonadota; species Armatimonadota bacterium. Next base: position 61,908 of record JANXCW010000009.1, on the reverse strand, counting down.
CCCCTACCATCCCGATGGCCCCGTCCCCCGAGCCATGGATCCATCGGACATGGAGCGGGTGCGGGATGCCTTCGTGCGGGCCGCACGGCTCGCAGCCCAGGCGGGGTTCGATCTCCTGCACCTCCACTTTGCAAGCGGCTATCTCCTGGCCAGCTTCCTCTCGCCCCTCACCAACCGTCGGGAGGACGCATACGGCGGGAGCTTCGAAAACCGGCTGCGGTTTCCTCTCGAGGTCTTCCGGGCCGTACGGGAAGCCTGGGCAGGGCCCCTCGGGGTGGCACTCCCGATCACGGACCGGGCCCGGGGCGGGATCACGGAGGAGGAAGGCCTCGCCATCGCCCGGGCCTTCCGGGAAGCGGGCTGCGACCTCGTGGAGGTCACCGCAGGCCAGACCGTCCCCGCGGACAACCCCGTCTACGGCCGGGGGTATCTGGTGCCGTATGCGGAGGTCGTGCGCCTGGAGGTGGAAGTCCCCGTGCTGGCAGGCGGGGGAATTGCCCTGAGCGAGGCCAACGCCCTGGTGGGAAGCGGCCGGGTGGATCTCTGCGTGCTGGACCTGGATGAGGGCTTGGTTGACAAAAGTCCACAACCTTTCGTTTCCTGAGAGGGGAGGGACGGTGGTGCTTGTTCCCGGAGGGCCCGGAGGAGGGTGGGGATCGCCCGCGGTGGGGGCCCGGGGTTCTGCCCCTTCGGGTCGCCTCCGGAGATGGGAAGTGTCCTTTCCATTTGAGGATTTTCGCCTCGTGGCCTACCCCCCGCGGAGTGTCGTCTTCACCCAGGGGGATCCCGCAGACCGGCTCTACCTCATCGTGGATGGATCCGTACGGCTCTGCTACCTGGACGAACTGGGGGAGGAGCACCTGGTGGGGGTACTGGGAGCTGGCCACTTCGTGGGAGATGCGGGCGCCATCCGGGGGACCGCGTATGGAGTCTCCGCGGTGACCCAGGAGGCGAGCCGGCTCTACGTGATCCCCGCCGCGGAACTCCCCCGGGTACTCCGCCATCCGCAGGCATGCTGGCTTTTGTTGGAGAGCCTGGCCCAGAAGGTATGTGCCCTGACCCACCGGTTGTACGCGTTGACCTTCCACGCGGCCCAGGTGGCGGTGGCGCAGCTGCTTCTGGACCTGATGGCATACCAGGACATACCCCTGACGGAGGGAGTGCCCGCTCTGCGCCTGTCGCACCGGGAGATCGCCTGCGCCACGGGCCTCTCCCGCCCCACGGTAGCCAAGGCCCTCCGGGCCCTGTGCGCCCGGGACCTCATCGCCCTGTCCCGGTCCCGGATCCTCGTCAAGGACCTGGAGGGACTGCGGCAGATGGTGGAAACCTCCGCGGTGTGAAGGGGCGCTCGGTCAAAATTTGACTCCCGGATCGACAAATCCTGGCTTGAGGGGGTCCTCCCGGGCCCTTACCCTGCACCCGGAAGGGCAGGATTACGTGCTTCCGGCGCGGTGGGGCGAAGGCTCCGGAGCCCCGCGGCCGGGAAAGTTGCGCGGAGGGAGGTGGGCGATCCATGCGACGGTTCCCGGAACTCCCCATCTACACCGGCTTCAACACCCCGGACCGCATCGAGGCAGATATCTACGACCTGGAGGTCTTGGAAGGCACGGTCCCCCGGGAGCTGCGGGGGATCTACTACCATGTGCGACCCGACCCCCAGTACCCGCCTCTTCTGGGGGAGGACATCTACTTCAACGGGGACGGGATCGTGAGCATGTTCCGGTTCAAGGATGGCCACGTGGACTTCCGGTGCCGGTACGTACGGACGGAGAAGTTCGTGGCAGAGCGGCAGGCCCGGCGGGCCCTGTTCGGGCTGTACCGGAATCCCTACTTCGACGATGAGTCCGTACGGGGCCTGCGGCGTGGGACGGCCAACACCCATGTGGTGTACCACGCGGGACGTCTGTACGCCCTCAAGGAGGACAGCCCTCCCGTCCTGCTGGATCCCCTCACCCTGAAGACCTACGGCTATTACGATTTCGAGGGGCAGCTGACCAGCAAGACCTTCACGGCCCATCCCAAGATCGACCCCCAGACGGGAGAGATGATCGCTTTTGCCTACTCCGCCACGGGCTACGGGACTCCGGACATCGCCTACTACGTCATCAGCCCGGAGGGGCACATCGTACACGAGGCTTGGTTGCGGGCTCCCTACGCCTCCATGGTCCACGACTTCGCGGTGACCCGGGACTACGTGATCTTCCCCATCGTCCCCATCATGTACGACATGGAACGGGCCAAGCGGGGGCTATCGACCTTCGCCTGGGACAGCACCCGGGAGGTCTACCTGGGCGTTCTCCCGCGGTACGGGAACGGTAAGGACGTCCGGTGGTTCAAGGGGCCCAACCAGTTCGCCTCCCACATCATGAACGCCTTCAACGAGGGCAGCCGCATCTACATCGACACGCCCGTGGCCCCCGGGAACCTCTTCCCCTTCTTCCCTGACATCCACGGAGGGGGATTCGATCGGTCGAAGGCCACCCCACGACTTACGCGGTGGGTGGTGGACGCGGAGAGCTCCCGGGACGGGTTCGAGAGCATCGAGATGTCCAAGTTCGTCGGGGAGTTCCCGCGGGTGGACGAGCGGTACCTCATGGAGCCCTACCGGCACGGGTACCTCTTGGTGCAGGATACCGACCTCCCCGCGCATCCCGCGCTCCGGTCCGCCAGCGGCTTCCAGTTCAACTGCCTGGGGCATGTGGACCTGCAGACAGGGCGCCATGAGCGGTGGTTCGTGGGTCCCACCTCGTCCCTCCAGGAACCCACCTTTGTCCCGCGACCGGGCAGCACGGTGGAGGGGGATGGGTACCTTCTTGCCATCGCGAACCGCTACGACGAGCGACGGTCGGACCTGCTCATCTTCGACGCCCTGGCGGTGGCAGAAGGCCCCGTGGCGGTGGTCCGGCTGCCCATCAAGCTCCGTCCCGGCCTGCACGGCAGTTGGGTTCCCGCGGAGCGAATTCCGGGCTTCGAGGAGGACCGCAGCTGGGACTGAGAACCCAGCGGAACCACGGGTGATGGAATTCGGAGGAGGTGGACATGTTGAGACGATGGGGAATTCTCGCCCTCGCGGCGCTCCTCGGGGTGGGAGCCCTAGGAGGAGGGAGTGGGACTTCGGCAGCAACCCTCTCCTCGCCCTGCCAGGGGGTGGAACGGGGTGGACGGGTGCGCCTGCTGACCCTGGTCCCCCTGGTGGCGGATCCTGTGGTCCGGGTCCTGGAGAACAGGTTGCGGAGCCTGCGGGTGGAGGGGGTGGCGGATCTCGCGGGACCCACCCGGGTGATCACGGAGGCAGAGGCGGGGCGGTGGAGCTTTGACCTCATGCTCTGGAGCCTGCCGGGATTGCTCGTGCTGGCGGAGCGAGGACTGCTGGCGGATCTTCCCCCCGCGGAGTTGGATGCGCTCCGGGTGCCGGCTGGGAGTCGGATGCTGCAGAACCGGATCCTCCGCGTCTACACCACGGTCTACGGTCTCGGGTACAACCGCCAGCGGATCCGGCCGGAGGAGGTGCCAAGGACCTGGGATGAGATCGTCCAACCGCGTTGGTCGGGACGGGTCGTGGGCAACGCGGGCCTGGTGGAGAACAGTATCGCCGGGCTTGGGCTCCTGCTCGGGGAGGCCTGGATGGAGCGGTTCGCGCGGCGGCTACGGGACGAGGTGCGCATCACCGTGGTTCCGAACCCCGCCACCGCCATCCAGATGATCCTGCGGGGAGAGCGGGACCTCTGGTGGTCCGGGATCGGGGAGATTTTAGAGCGGCGGGAGGTGTACGGAGAACCGATAGACTGGGCGCCCGTGCGGCCCACGTACGGGTCCGTCATCGCGGTCTCCGTGTTGCGGGGGCGGGCGGAGAACGCGGCGGCCCGGTGTGCGGCCATGTGGATGGCGGGAGAAGAGGGAAAGCGGCTTCTGGAGCGGGAGACGGTGTTCATGTCGGACGCCGCGGATCCCCAGGGGATCCTGGGACGCGCGCTGGCGCAGGTCCGCCTGAAACCGTTCGTGGAGAACGTGGAGGCGGCCCGGAAACGGGTGGCCCTCGCGGAGCGCGTGCGGGCCATCCTCCAGGGGCGGGTGCCCTAGCACGGGCTTCGAGATTCCGTTGAGGAGGGGAAACGGGCATGGAGGACCTGGAGAAGCGCATTCGGCGGCTGGAGGACATCGAGGCGGTGCGCCGCCTCCAGAATGTGTACGGGTACTACCTGGACAAGTGCCTCTATGAGGAGGTAGTGGACCTCTTCGCGGATGACTGCGAGGTGCGGTTTCTGGGCGGTCGGTTTCTGGGCAAGGAGGGTGCCCGCCGTCTGTACGTGGGGCGGTTCCGGGAGCGGTTCGGGGGTGGGAAGAACGGACCGCAGTACGGGGTGCTCCTGGACCACATCATCGTGCAGGACGTGATCGACGTGGATGTGGACGCGGGCCGGGCCTGGGGACGGTTCCGGTGTTTCCTACAGGGCGGTCGGCACGAGAGCACTCCCCCCGGCAGGGCGGAGCAGGTGCGGCGGCAGTGGTGGGAGGGGGGAGTGTATGAGAACGAGTACGTGAAGGAGAACGGGATCTGGAAGATCCGGGTGCTCGATTACCGGCCGTACTGGATTGCAAACTACGAGCGGGGATGGGCGCAGTGGCCGGATCCGCCCGTGTTCGTGTTCACCAAGACCTACCCGGAGGATCCCCACGGTCCCGATGAGCTCCTGGCGGATCCGCCCCGGATGTGGCCGGAGCCCTACGTGGTTCCCTTCCACTACCCGCACCCGGTGACGGGGCAGAAGGTCCCCGTGCCGTAAGGCGTAAGAGCAGCCGGATCCCACGACGGAGGAGATGGGTATGCGGAAGTGGCTGGGCGTGTTGATCGTCTGCCTCGTGGGGTGGGGGGTGGCCGTGGGAGGGCCAGATCCGCTCCAGGAGCTCCGGGAGCGGGCCCGGAGGGAAGGGAGTGTGGTGCTGCTCACCAGCGTCCCACAGCTGGGAGAGCCGCTGAAGGTGCGATTCGAGGAAGGCAATCCCGGGGTCGGCGTACGGCTGGTGTTGGACCCGAATGCGCCAAGCCGGGTGGTGGCGGAAGCCCTCGTGGGAAGGCGCAACTACGATGTGCTTCTCTGGAGCCTGCCAGGACTGAGCTTGGTGCGCGGGCGGGGGCTGCTCCGTCCCTACGTGGCCCGGGAGGATCTGGCACCGTACGGGGTGCCCGTGGGCGTGCTCACCCTGGACGGGTACGGCCTGCGATTCATCAGCGGGGTGTATGCGGTGGCGTACCGCCCGGGGCGGATCCGAACGGAGGAACTCCCGCGCACGTGGGAGGACCTTCTGCAGGAGCGGTGGCGCAACCGCCTGGTGGGAGACGCCATCGCGGTGGGGAACTGGATCGCGGCCCTGGGGGTGCTCCGAGGGGAGGAGTGGGCCCTGCAGTATGCCCGCCGCCTGCGGGAGATGGGGCTCGCGGTGGTGCCGCAGCCCGCCACCGTGGAGCAGCTCGTCCTGCGGGGGGATCGGGACCTGTGGGTGGGAGCCTTCGCCCACCAGGTGGAGCAGCGCAGGATGGCGGGGGTGAGCCTGGAGTGGGCCCCGGTGGGTCCCGTGACGTATGCCTCCCAGTTCGCGCTGGCCATCCTCCAGGGCTCGCCGCATCCGGAGGCCGCGCGGCTGTTCGCCATCTGGTACATGACCCGGGAAGGCCGGGCAGCCCTGGAGCGGGAGGGGTTCTGGGACGTGGCTCCGGGGAGCGGCTCTTCCATTCGCAAGCTCTACGACCGACGGGGCATCCGCATCGTCCTGGAGGATGAGCGGCGCGCCCTGCGGCGGGTGGAGCTCTTCGAGCGAATCCGCCGGATCGTCCTCGGGGAGGAACGGTAAGTTCGGAACACGGATCGGGAGCGGGCGGGAAGTGCAGCTGAGGGTCCAGGTCCGTGAGGAGGCGGTTTCGAGGCCGGACTGGTCGGGCCAGGTAGAGGCGTTTGGTCGGAAGGCCTTCGAGATCCTGGTGGTCCTCACGGTCGGTTGGCTCCTCCTGGTGCCTTTGGTGACCCTGATCCTCAGCAGCCTGCGGGTGGGCAGCAACGTCCTGCCCTTCGAGGCCTCCGCGCGGTGGGGGTTGGAGAACTACCGAGAACTGGTGGGAGGCGGCTCCGCCTACGCCCGGATGCTAGGGCACACCGCGGTGTATGTGGCAGGTGCTACCGGCGTCGCGCTCCTGGCGGGCGGAATCGCCGCGTGGCTCGTGGAGCGCACGAACGTACCCGGCCGGCGGGCCTTCTACGCCCTGATGGTGGCTCCCCTCATGGTTCCCCCCGTGGTGCAGAGCATCAGCTGGATCCTCCTCTTTGCGCCGGGGACCGGACTGTTGAATGTGCTCTTCCGGAAGGCGGGGATTCCGGGAGGCCTCCTCAACGCCTTTAGCCTGCCAGGGATGGTGCTGGCCCAAGGGCTCGGCTTGGTGCCCCTGACGTTCATCCTGATCTCCGGCGCTCTCCGAGGGCTGGACCTGCGCCTGGAGGAGGCTGCGTGGGTGAGTGGCGCCACGGTGCCGGGCACCCTGCGCAGGATCGTCTGGCCCCTCCTCCGCCCGGCCATCGGCGCTGCCGGAATCCTCTCCGCCCTCATCGCCCTGGAGAGCTTCGAGATCCCGCTCCTGCTCGGGGCACCTGCGGGGATCCGCGTGTACAGCAGCACCCTGTACTTCGCGGTGCACTCCATCTCCGCACTCCCGGAGTACGGAAAAGTAGCGGCCCTCGCGGTCCCGGGGCTCCTCCTGGGGTTTGTGGCACTGGCCGGCCTCCGGAGGTGGATGGGCGCGAGCGAGCGGTATACCACCATCGGGGGCAAGGGGTTCCAGGGAGGTGGGGTGAGCCTCGGCCCGGTGGGACGGGTTGCAGGCCTCACATACCTCAGCATCCTTGCGGCGCTGCTCGCCCTCGCACCCATCCTCCTCCTGGGGATCCTGAGCTGCTTTCCGGAGGCCTTCAGCAACGGCTTCGAGCGGCTGGGGCGGTGGGATTTGAGGGCCTGGGGGCTGGTGCTGAGGGAGGAGGTCACGTGGAAGGCCCTGGCGAACAGTGCCGTGGCGAGCGGGCTTGGGGCCACCTTGGCCATGGGCCTGGGGGTGATGGTGGCCTGGTTGGACGTGCGCCGGGGGGGTAGGGTGTGGAGCGGTATGGATTACGTGCTGCTTTCCTCCGTCACCTTACCCTCCGTGGTCCTCGGACTCGCGGCCATGCTGCTGTACCTGTGGGTGGGGAGGGGGGTCTACGGGACGGTGTGGATGCTGGGGCTCGTGTATGCGGCGCGCACGGGGATCGTAAGCCGCTCCGCCCGGGCCGCAGTGATGCAGGTGGGAAAGGAGCTGGAGGAGGCGGCCTGGGTCTGCGGCGCGAGCAGGACCGCGGTCCTGCGGCGGGTGCTGATCCCCGTGATCCTGCCGGGGATCCTGGGAGGGTGGCTGCTGCACTTCGTGGCCCACTACCGGGAGAGTACCCTGGCCCTGCTCCTGTACCAGCCGGAGAGCGTGGTGGCGGGAGTTCGCATCTGGCAGCTCTACGACGCGGGCCGTATGGGCGAGGCAAGCGCCCTGGGGCTGCTGGTGGTGGGGATCCTGCTGGCCTGGGTGTACGCCGCGGGCCGCTGGGGGGGAGGCGGATGGATGGGGGGCGTCCGCGGGAAACGTTGAAGGTGGACGTCTTCACCCACATCTACCCAGAGGCCTTCTACCGCCGCCTGGTTCGGATTCTCGGGGAAGGCGGGATCTCCGGGCCCTTTCAGCCTCCGGTCCGTCGCATGGCACCCCTGGTGGATCTGGACGCCCGGTTCCGGTGTATGGATCGCCTCCACCCCTATGTGCAGGTCCTGTGCCTGGCGAGCCCCCCTATCGAGGTTCTCGCCCGGGGCCGGCGGGCGGTGGAGCTGGCGCAGCTGGCAAACGACGGAATGGCGGAGCTGGTGGACCGCTATCCCGACCGGTTCGTGGGATTCGTGGCGTCCTTGCCCCTCGACGACGTGGAAGCCGCGGTGCGGGAAGCGGAGCGGGCGATAGAGGAGCTGGGGGCCACGGGGGTCCAGATCTTCACCAACGTGCTCGGAAAACCCCTGGACCGTCCAGAGTTCCTGCCCTTGTTTGCGCGCATGGCTGCCTACGATCTCCCCATCTGGGTCCATCCCACCCGGGGACCGGGAGTCCCGGATTACCCCACGGAGGGGCGCTCGAGGTACGGGATCTGGTGGGCGTTGGGCTGGCCATACGAAACCGCGGCCTTCATGATCCGTCTGGCCTTCTCCGGGATCTTCGAGCATTTCCCCCGCTTGAAGATCCTCACACACCATGCGGGCGGAATTCTGCCCTACGTGGCGGGCCGTGTGGGACCCCGCGGCGGGCTGGAGCGAGCAGTATTGCACCCGGAGGCCCCGGAGGACATCGCGGCGTGGGAGGGGTTGCAGCGGCCGGTTTGGGAGACCCTCCGGATGTTCTACGCGGACACCGCGGTGTTCGGGAATGCCCCAGCCCTCGCGTGCGCCCTGGCGTTCTTCGGGCCGGAGCGCCTGCTCTTTGGATCCGATATGCCGTTTGGTCCCGAGGAGGGGTGGGCCTATCTGCAGGGAGCCGTCCATGCCGTCGAAGCCCTCCCTGTCTTCCCGGGGGAGAGGCTGCAGATCTTCTCGGGGAACGCCTTTCGGATCCTCCGCCTCCCAGGAGTTGCCGGAACCCGCTAAGCTGCCGGTGGAGGCGGACCTGTGCACCGGACCGGAATCGCCACGCTCCCCCTCCACTCCGGTTCCGCTCCACGCTGGCTGTTTGCCCGTATGGTGCGGCTCGGCCGCGCGGTGCTGGCCGCCCTGGTGGAGGACATCGGCCCCCACGGCGTGCTGCGCCGGCTCAGCGATCCCTTCTGGTTTCAGGCCTTCGGGTGCCTGCTGGGATTTGACTGGCACAGCAGCGGCCTCACCACCACCGTGTGCGGGGCCCTCAAGGAGGCGGTGCGCGGCGCGGAGGGGGATCTGGGCCTCTTCGTGGCGGGAGGCAAAGGGCAGGCCGCTCGGTCCACCCCCGAGGAGCTGCGGCGCTACGGGGACCGATTCGGGGTGGACGTGGAGGCACTGGTCCGCGTCAGTCGTCTGACCGCGAAGGTAGATGGCAGCGCGGTCCAGGACGGCTACGAGCTCTACCACCACACCCTCCTCGTGGCCCGGGATGGCTCCTGGGCGGTGATCCAGCAGGGGATGCGTCCCGTGGACCGCACCGCCCGGCGGTACCACTGGTTGGGGGAAGAAGTCCGGTCGTTCGTGTGCGAGCCCCACGCCGCGGTGTGCTGTGACATCCGCACACCCACCCTGAACCTGGTGGCCGCGGAAGCCGAGCCCGTCCGGGAGGCCGTGGCCGCCCTAGCCCGGGAGCACCCGGAGCGGCTCCTGCCGGAATTCCAGCGGGTGCTGGTCATGCCTGCACGGCACGCGATCCGTCTGGAGGATCTACACCCCAACCGGCTGCACGCCGCCCTCCTCCGTACATACGAGGCTCAAGCTCCCGACTTCGAGCACCTCCTGGGCATTCCCGGCGTGGGCGCCAAGACCCTGCGTGCCCTGGCGCTGCTCTCGGAGCTGCTGACGGGAGTCCCCCTCTCGTGGCGGGATCCGGCCCGCTATAGCTTTGCCCATGGGGGGAAGGACGGCCACCCGTATCCCGTGGATCGGACCACCTACGACCGCACCGTGGCCACCCTGGAGGACGCGCTGCGTCGGGCCCGCACGGGAGAATCCGACCGGCTGGAGGCCCTCCGCCGCCTGCACCGGTTCGTCCAGCCCGCGAACCCCTGAATCCCCTCACCCGGCAGGAACCCGGAGCAGGATCGGAGAAAAATTCGGACGCACAGGCGTTCGAATTTTTGGTACAGAGGGGAGGGGATGCACGAACCCATCCGGATCTCCGTGCGGCGCCTGGGGGAGGTGATGGAAGGGGGGTGTCCGCGCTGCTTCTGGATCACCTACCACCTGCCGGTTCCCTACCAGATGCCCTTCCCCGGGGTGCTGGGCGAGATTGACCGGGCCACCAAGCAGGTCATCCGGGACCACATGGATCGGTACGGGATGCTGCCCGGTTGGTTCCCCCGGTTAGGCCGGGTGGTGGGGTATGTGGCCCCGCACCGGCTTCAGTGGCGCGTGTTCCAGGTGGAGGATCGCCGGCTGGGGCTGGTGCTGCGGGGGGAGCCCGACGAGATCTTCCGGTTGGCCGACGGTTCGTACCACATCGTGGACTACAAGACCGCACGCCTCACGGAGAACCAGGACCTGACCCTCCCCGCCTACGAAGTGCAGCTCAACGGGTATGCGTACATCGCGCAGCACCTGGGGTACACGCCCATCTCCGGCCTTTCCCTGGTGTACCTGGAGCCTCGACGGTTCCACACGACCCGGGATGGGTCCCGGGTGGCGCTCCTGTTCCGGGCGGTTCGCCGGCGGGTGCGCCTCGATCCCGACCGCCTCATCCCCCCTCTCCTTCGACGGGTCCGGGAGATCCTGGCACACCCTACGCCCCCCCGGGGCCACCCGGGGTGTCAGGATTGCGAGGCCCTCATGCGGCTTTTGGACCACCTCCGAGGAGCACCCTGATGGGATTGTGGGGCTTTCCTAATCGGCCGATCTGTAAGACGATGGGGAGGAGAACGCGGAATCAGGAGGGATCCCATGGGACAAAAGGGTCGCGCCATCGTGGAGCTGGATGTGGAGCAGCTCGTTCGGGAACTGAAGAGCGCATATCTCGATGAGCTCCTCGCCTTCTACTCGTACTGGATCACCGCGCAGGTAGCGGAGGGGTGGCACGGGGAGGAGCTGGTGGAGCACTTCGAACAGGAGGCCCGGGAGGAACTGGAACACGCGAAGAAGCTGGCCCTCCGCATCGTGGAGCTGGGAGGCGACCCCGTGGTGCACCCCAAGGACTGGGAAGCTGGGGCGAATGCCCCGTGGACCGCGCCCCGGGCGGACTGGGCGGACGCGGACGGGATGGTGGAGGATCAGATCCGGGCAGAGCGGCAGGCCATCGAGGTCTACAACCGCCTTGCGAAGCTGACCTTCGGAAAGGACCCCGTCACCTACAAACTGGCCACGGAGCTCCTGGCGGACGAAGTCCGGCACGAGGAGTTCCTGGAAGCCCTGATCGCCAAGCGCCGCCGCAGCTGAAGGAGAAGGGCCCCGGGACCGCCGGGGCCCTTCTCCTTTTTTCCTGAATTTCTGAATCGCGCAGCTTGCGGCAGGAGTTTTGCTCTGCCGTCTCGAACCGGGAGAGGGGAGCGCCCTTGTAGCAGTCCATGGTCGCCTATCGGCCTCCCAGATCCATCCTGCTCGCGCTCTCCTGCGCTGTCCTCCTCCTGCTCTCCGGATCGCCGGCCCTGGGCCAGAGCGCCTTGCGCCTGGTGGTCCTGGGGGAGGAGGTACGCACCGACCCACCCCCACTCCTGCGGGAGGGGGTGGTCTTCGCCCCCGTGGACCAGGCCTTCAGCACTTACCGGGCCACGGTTACCTGGGATCCCGCACGCCGTGTGGCAGAGGTCCGTGGGGGACGGGGAGAGGCGGTGGTCCTGCGGGCCGGGGATCCCATTGCCGCCGTAGGCGCAGAGTTCCACCGGCTTCCGGCCGCTCCCTTCGTCCTCCAGGACCGTCTGATGGTGCCCGTGGAGTCCGTATACCGGGCCCTGGGGGCCTGGGTGAAGTGGGAGCCCGGGGAACAGGCCCTGCACGTGGCCGCCCAGGTGGTCCGACTGGTCTTTGAGCGCTCCTTTTCGGGTACGCGGCTGGTGGTGGAGGCCACGGGGCCGGTGGAGGCCCGGACCTCGTGGCTGCGGGATCCCGACCGCTTGGTCCTCGATCTCCTCCACGCGGCCTCGCGGATCGAGACCCGGGACCAGGAGATCGGGGAGGTCGGGATCCGGCGGATTCGGGTGGGGCAGCTGCAGGTTAAACCGTACATCACCCGGGTGGTCCTTGACCTGGAGGACCCCCTGGAGGCAGAGGTGAGGGCGGGCTCGGGGTTTGATCTACAGGTGTTGCTCCGGCCGAGGAGCGGATCCTTCGGAGGGCCGCCGGGTTCGTCTCCCCCGCCCGCGCGGGAACCCATCCCGGGCCCGCAGGACGCCACCCCACCCGAGGCCTCCCCCACACCGGGGCCTCCTCCTGAGGAACCCCCGCGCATCCTGGAGGTCCGGGCGGTGCGGGAGGTGGGCGGGTTCCGCATCGTGGTGGTGGGGGACCGACCCCTACGCTTCCAGGAAACTACCCTGCGGAATCCCCCACGTCTGGTGGTGGATCTCCCGGGCGTATTCGTGCCCGTCAAGCAGGAGCTGGTGGTGGGGGGGCCGGTGGAGGTGGTCCGGGCCGCCCAGTTCCAGGTGGACCCAGAGGTCACCCGGGTGGTGATCCAGTGGCGGACCCCCGTGCCGTACCGGATCCTCGCGGAGGACGGGGGACGCCAGGTGGTGATCGCGGTCCAGGAAGCCCCGACCTCCCGCGGACGTGCCTCCGGGCACGTGGTAGCCCTCGACCCCGGCCATGGAGGATCGGATCCCGGCGCCATCGGGGTGACGGGGCTTGTGGAGAAGGACGTGGTGCTGGACGTCTCCCTCCGGCTCCGGACGCTCCTCGAGCGTCAGGGAATCCGGGTGGTGATGACCCGGGAGACGGACGTCTCCGTGGATCTGGGTGCCCGGGTTCCCACCGCCCTGCAGGCGGGAGCTACGGTGTTCGTCAGCATTCACGCGAACGCCAGCGTCCGGAGCGTCATTCGGGGAGTGGAGACGTACTACTTGAAACCCGATGGGATGCGGCTTGCGATCCTGGTCCAGGAGGAGCTGGGCCGAAGCCTCAGCGTTCCGGATCGCGGGATCCGTACCGCGAACTTCAAGGTGCTCCGCGACAGTCCCATCCCCGCGGTCCTGGTGGAGATCGGCTACCTCACCAACCCCGTGGACGAAGCCCTCCTGCGCACTCCGGATTTCCGGGAGAAGGTGGCCCAGGCCCTGGCCCGGGCCATCATGCGGTTCCTGCACTCCCTGCCCCCTCCGGCACCGTGACGGGTACGGGCACGCCTGGTAGAGTGGGAATGGCATGCGGGTTACGGTCCTGGGACGCTGGGGAGGTTTTCCACCCGCGGGCGGCGCCTGCTCCGGGTACCTGGTGGAGGAGGATGGGCGCCGGATCCTCCTGGACTGTGGCCACGGGGTGCTCTCGCGGTTGCTGGCGCGGATGGACATCTACGGCCTCCACGGGCTCATCCTCACCCACCTGCACCCCGACCACGTGGCGGACGTCCCCGCCCTGCGGTTGGCCCTGGAGTGGAGCTGCTTTCCGCCCGAGCGCTGGACTGGGCAGCTGACCACCTTCGGACCGACGGATGCGGAGCGCTACCTCGCGTATGCCATGCAGTCAGAGCGGGGCCTCCGGGTGTTCGACTTGCGGCGGATCGCTCCGGGGGAAGAGGTGGAGTTCTGCGGATTCCGGGTCCAGTTCGCGCGGACCCGTCACCCCTTGGAGACCTACGCGGTCCGCCTGGAGGGGACCCGTGGGGTGCTGGCCTATACCGCGGATACCGCCTTCGATGAGGGCGTGGTGGCCCTCTGCCGGGGAGCGGATCTACTGGTGGCGGAGTGCACCTTCCCCGACGGCATGGAGGAGGTGGCCTGGGAGGTGGGACACCTCACGCCCCGCTTGGCGGGAGAGCTGGCCACCTCCGCCCGGGTGCGCAGACTGCTCCTCAGCCACTTCTTCCCCACCGTGGATCCCGAACAGATGGCCCGCGCGGCACGGGCGGTTTTTCCCCGGACCGCGTGCGCAGAGGAGCTGCATACCTACGAGGTGGATTGGGAGGCGCCATGCGGGAGTCCGTGATCCGGCGGGCGGATGGCCGCGCCCCCAGCGAACTCCGCTCCGTGCGCATCACCCGGAACTACATCAGGCATGCGGAGGGATCCGTGCTCATCCAGCTGGGAGAAACCCGGGTGGTGTGCACCGCCACCGTGGAGGAACGGGTGCCGGTGTGGCTGCGGGGCTCCGGCTCCGGGTGGATCACCGCGGAGTACGGAATGCTCCCCCGTTCCACCCGGGAGCGCACGCCTCGGGAGGGCGGAAAGCCGGGAGGCCGGGCCGCGGAGATCCAGCGGATGATCGGTCGATCCCTGCGGGCGGCCGTGGATCTGAAGAAGCTCGGAGAGCGCACCATCTGGCTGGACTGCGATGTGATCCAGGCGGACGGAGGAACCCGGACCGCCGCCATCACTGGCGGGTTCGTGGCTCTGGTGGACGCCCTCTCGCTCCTGTACCGCACCCAGGCGCTGGATGCCTGGCCCGTGCGGGCCTTCGTGGCCGCCACCAGCGTGGGGATCGTGGATGGGATCCCCATGCTGGACCTCAGCTACGAGGAGGACGTCCGGGCCCAGGTGGACATGAACCTGGTGATGACGGAGACCGGCGAGCTGGTGGAGATCCAGGGGACCGCGGAAGGCCGGCCGTTCCGGCGGGAGGAGCTGGACCTTCTCCTAGCCCTGGGGGAGGCCGGGATCCGAAGATTGGTGGAGGTACAGAAGGCCGTCCTCCAGGAACGGGGCGGATGAGGACCCTCGTGGTGGCCACCCGCAACGAGGGGAAGCTCCGGGAGCTTGCCCGTCTGCTGGAGGATCTCCCCTTTCAGGTTCGATCTCTCCGGGACTATCCGCACCTTCCGCCGGTACCGGAGGAGGGCAGCACCTATGCGGAGAACGCGGTGCGCAAGGCCCTCGCCGTGGCCCAGGCCACGGGGGAGATCGCCCTCGCGGACGATTCGGGGCTCGAGGTGGATGCCCTGGGTGGCGATCCCGGCGTCTACTCCGCGCGACTGCTGGGAGAGAACGCCACGGACGCGGAACGCAACGCGGAGATCCTGCGGCGGCTTGCGGGAGTGCCCTGGGAGCGGCGCACCGCCCGCTACCGGGCGGTGGTGGCCGTGGCGCTGCCAGACGGGACCGTGCGGACGTTCGAGGGGACGTGCGAGGGAAGAATCGCCCTCGCACCCCGGGGGAGCGAGGGATTCGGCTACGACCCCATCTTCTACGTGCCGGACCTGGGGCGGACGGTGGCGGAGCTGGAGCCCCACGAGAAGGATCGCATCAGCCACCGGGGAAAGGCCATGGCGAGGGCCCGCGAGTTCCTCAGGAGCCTCGCGGGATGATACCATCCTACCCGGAGCTGGCGTAGGGAGGGAACGATGGAGCGGGCGTTCTTCGACAATCCCTTCTGGAACTACTGGGCCCTGACCTTCGCGGTCTTCCTGATCTATCTCTTCTCCTTCGTGGTGGCGGGCATGGACATTCGGGAGGAGCTGGCGGAGGCCCGGCGGAAGGCCCAGCAGCGGCGCGGCCGGGTGCAGCCCCGGTTCGAGAACCCCCTCGCGGACCAGACGGTGGCCGAGACCCTGGATCCCGGCCGAAACCGCATGCTCCCGCCCCACCTGCAATGGGTCCACGACCAGGTGGCGCCCATCGCCCGCAAATTGGGAATCCAGGCGCGCATCCTCGTGTACGAGGACTCCAAGGGACACCCCCTCGTGCACCTCACGGACGGGCAGCGGCTGGTGAGCTACCGGCTGGACAAGGCCTTGGCCCAGGAGGCCCGCTCCGACGCTGAGAAGCTGCGGGAGGTTCAGGACCGGCTGGAGCGGTTCATGCGGCTGGAGTGGCTGGGCGACACCACCGCCATGCAGCGCACCACGGAGCTCGCCCGGGAGGCCCGGTCGCAGGCTAAGACGGAGGCCCCGGCCGCTCCCGCGGCATCGGTCCGGACGCCGGAGACGGCCGCGGCAAACCCCGGGGAGGAAGATCCACGGGCGGCGGAGCGGCGCCGGATCCTCGAGGAGGCCAGGGCCCGGGCCGCGGCCCGCAAACCCCCTCCCTCAGAGGAGTGATCCCCCCGGGTTTCGGAGCAGGGCCTGACGGGCCACTGGGATCGGCGGGGCACCCAGCTGAAGCAACCGGTCGTGGAACTCCCGTAGCCGGAAGGCTCCTCCGCGTTCGGACTCGTAGTCCCGCCGCAGCTTGTGGAGCATGAGCTTGCCGAGGGTGTAGTTCAGGTAACCGGGATCGAAGGTCCCCCGCTGAGCTTCCCAGTAGGCCGGGAGAGGCTCGAGATACGCGTCTTCCCTAAACCTCCGCACCGCCTGAGCCACCGTCATTCCCTCCGTGTGCATCCCGATGCTCACCACGAGCCGCACGGCACGCAGCAGGGCGTCCAGGAGCTGCGCGAGCCGAAGCTTTTCCCCTCCGTATCCCTGCTCTACCAGCATCTCCTCCGCGTAGTGCGCCCACCCCTCCACGAAGGAGTACGCGTGGAACACCCTCCGGACCCTGCTGGACAGGCGGCGCAGGTGCAGGAAGTGGACGTAGTGCCCGGGATAGACCTCGTGCACGGTGGTGTTCCGCAGGGTGTACGGGTCGAACCGCCGCATCCACTCCTCCTTCTGCTGCGGAGACCAGTCCGCCTCCGGGAGGGTGAGGTAATAGTAAGAATCCGTGCTGGTCTCCTCGAAAGGGCCCGCGGTGTCCATGAGGGCGAAGGCCCAGCGCAAAAACGGCGGGGTGGGCTCCACGTGCAGACGGTCTCCTACAGGGAGCGTCACCACATCCCGCTCCTCCAGAAAGGCCCGGAGCTCCTCCACCAGGGCACGCACGAGAGGGAGCAGCTCCTCCTCGGAGGGATGCTCCTCAGCCAGCATCCGCACCACTTCCGCCGGGGAGCGCCCTGGGGCGAGACGGCGGCCCGCTTCCTCAACAGCCTCGCGCAGCCGGAGGAGTTCCTGCTCGCCGATCTCCCGGAGGGCCTGAAGATCCAGGTCCAGCCGTTCTCCCACCCACAGCATCCGGCGGTAGAGGGGAGCTCCCAGGGCGAATGCCTCCGTAGCCTTCGGCAGGACTTCTTCCTGGAGGAATCCCAGAAAGGCCCGGACCGCGGCCGCGGCCTGGGCGTTGGCCTCCAGCAGTCGGGAACGGACGGCGGGGGAGGCTCCCGCGGCTGCCCTCGGGAGGTTGTGCTCCAGGTAGCGCAGCATCCCCTCGAAGATCTCCATGGCCACCTGTACGTGCGGCCTCGCGCAGGGCCCCACCAGGTTCCGCCGGGCCGTCTCAAGGAGACCGGGCACCTGGCGTTGGTACTCCGCCAGGCGCTCCAGGCGTTGGTCCAGGGGCGCGTAGGCGCGCTTGAGGTAGTGGGTCGTGTCGAGGAAAGCGGTGTACAGGATGGGATTGCGCTCGAACTCCCGGAGCTCCGCGATCTCAAACTGCTCCTTCTCCACCGCGGCCCGCAGCACCTGTAGGTCCAGATGCTGTTCCGGAGAGAGCGCGTTCGGGTCCACCGCCTCCAGCGCCCGCTGCGCGGTGCGGAGGTCTCGCAGGCGAGCGTCCAGGGAGGCCAGGTCGTACCGCCCGGCTACCCCGTCGTAGGCGTGGAGTCCGAGCCCGCTTGCCCAAAGGGGGTAGAAGTCGAAGGTGGCCTGCAGGATCTCCGTCACCGTGGTCTCGAAATCGCCGTACACGGTTTGGCTCTCCCTCCCACGGGGATCTCTTTCAGGCGGTTCGAGGGAGCAGGGGCGAAATCCTGGCCGTTGACGGCGCCGAGGGGCGGTGGCTACAGTGAGGACGGCCCCGGGGCGTGGCGCAGGGGCAGCGCGTCGGCTTTGGGAGCCGAAGGTCGCCGGTTCAAATCCGGCCGCCCCGACCAGCAACGGTGCCCCCCACAGGCGCTCCAGCGGGTTCCCAGCACCTCCGAGACCTCGTCCTGTCACACGGCCGGCAGGCGTCAGAGGGCTTGACGGAGGGGGATACCCTCCGTAGGGTGGTACTGTAGAATTGTATAGACAGACCGGATGGCTGAGGTAAAGGGGGTGGATCTGTGCGTTCCCAGGAAGCTTCCTGGGTCGTTCGCTCGGGGTATGAGTACGTCAGGGGAAGGAGGCGAGGGAGCATGCGACGGATGTCGAGGTGGATAGCGGTTTGCGTCCTGCTCGCGGTGCTAGGGTTTGGAACAGCTCCCCTCCTGCGCGTGGGGAGCGCGGTGGCCCAGACACGGGAGCCCATCCTGGTGGGGGAGATCGTCTCCGCCAGCGGGGCGTTTGCGGTGCACCACCATGGGCAGCACGGGGCCACCCTGGCGGTGGAGGAGATCAATGCGAAGGGCGGGGTGCTGGGCCGACCGCTGCAGCTCATCACCCGGGATGACAAGTCCTCCGGGGAGGAAGGGGTGAAGGCGTTCCGGGAGCTGGTGGGGATGGGGGTGGTGGCCGTCACGGCCACTCCTTCGGGGCCACGGTTCTGGCGGCCTCCCCGCTCGCGCGGGACATGCGGGTCCCGTACCTGGTGAACATGGGCTACACCGCGGAGATCACGGAGAAGGACGGGCATCCGTACGTCTTCCGGACCTTTACGAACGAGCGGGTCTTCACCCGGGCCTTCGCGGAGATGATCGCGAAGCTGCCGGCCCGCCGCTACTGCACCATCGCGGTGGACTTCGTCTACGGACGGAGCGGCACGGCCCAGATCCTGGGCGGCCTTCGGGCCCTCCGCCGGGACGTAGAAGTGCTCCCCGGGTGTCAGTACTGGGTCCCCGTGGGGCAGCTGGACTTCACCCCCTACATCACCGCCGTCCTCGGGCAGAAGCCGGACGCCCTGCTGTTTGCGGGAATGGTGGCGCTGCCGGGGGAGGCCTTCGTGAAGCAGGCGAAGGCGTTCCGGCTCTTCGAGCAGATGCAGGGGCTCCACCCCACCCTGGCCATGCCTGGGAACAGCGCGGGACTGCGCCGGGAGGACATCCCGGAGGGGATTATTACGGGCTCGGACCTCCCGTATCCGCCTCCGCGTCCGGAGCTTCGGGCCTTCGTGGAGGCCTACCGGCGGCGGTGGAACCACCTGCCCACGGAAGCCGCGGTGCACGCGTATGCCTCCGTGTACCTGTTGAAGGCAGGGCTGGAGAAGGCGAAGCGGGTGGACCGGGAGGCCCTGGCCCATGCCCTGCCGGGGATGACCTACCTCCACCCCTCCCACGGCTGGGTGAAGCTGCGCCCCTTTGACAATCAGTCCACTGCGGGCTGGTGGTTTGGGCGGCTCACCTGGGACTCCACCTACGGTCGGGCGGGACTCGCGGACCCGCATTATGTGGAGGGGGAGAAGTACCTGTTGGGAGAGGAGCAGATCAAGCGGCTCCGGGCCCTGGGCCGGTAGCGCGGAATGCACGCCATCCTGGGCCTGCAGTTCATCAGTGCCCTGGTCTCCGCCTCCTTCCTGTTCCTGCTGGCGGCGGGGGTGTGGCTCGTGTTCGGCGTCTCACGGTTCCTCAATCTCGCCCACGGGTCCCTCTTCATGCTCGCGGGGTTCCTGGCGTACGCCCTGAGCGAGATCCTCCTGGACCGGGCAGGGGGCTTCTGGATCCTCGTAGGAACCATCCCCGCCCTTATGGGGATACTGGGAGCTGTGCTGGAGCGTGTGCTCATCCGCAGGTTCTACGGTGCTCCCCTTCGGGTCCAGCTCCTGCCCATGGTGGCACTGATCTTCATGATCTCCGACCTCTGTCGGTACATCTGGGGCGAGTTCCCGAAGAGCATCCCGGTCCTGGGGCGGTTCGGTGTGGTTTCCGTCGGAGGGGTGACGTTCCCTGGATATTACGCGGTGGTGATCCTGGTGAGTGGATCGGTGGCTCTGGCCCTGGGGTGGATCGTGCAGCGGACCCGGTGGGGACGGCTGGTGCGGGCCGTGGCCCAGGATCGGGAGATGGCGGCCGCGTGCGGGGTGGATGAATCCCGACTCGCCACGCAGGTGTTCGCGGTGGGGACCGCCCTGGCGGGGCTGGCAGGAGTCCTGGTGGTGCCCATCTCCGGGGCAAGCCTGGGAATGGACGTGAGCGCGGTGATCGACGCCTTTGTGGTGGTGGTGGTGGGCGGGCTGGGCAGCATCCTGGGTGCCGCGGCCACCGCGGTCCTGGTAGGGCTCACGCAGGCCTTCGGTATCCTCGTCCTCCCCCAGTTCGCCATCGCCTTCGTCTTCGCCCTCATGGCCCTGGTGCTCATGGTGCGGCCCAAAGGGCTTTTCGGGGTGGACTGAGGGGTGGGCGGAGCCGTGGAGGTCAAACGCCTGTGGGGCGTGCAGACGCTCGCGGCCGCACGGCTGAGGGCCTGGGAACGGCTCCTCATCGGGATGATGGCGATTGGCGGACTGTCCGCCTTCCCCCTCCTCCTTCCCTCCCCCTACGTGGTCCAGGCCGTGGACGTGCTGCTCGCGTGCCTCCTCGCCGCAAGCCTCAACCTCCTGGTGGGATACGGCGGTATGCTCAGCCTCGGGCATGCGGCTTTCTTCGGGGTCGGCGGGTACGTGGCGGGGATTCTCGTGAAACGTCTCGGGATTCCCTGGTTCGCCACCGTGGGGGTGGGAACGGTAGTGGCGGCCCTCGCGGCCGCGGGGATCGGGTACTTCTGCGTCCGGCTTGCGGGAGCCTACTTCGTCATGCTCACCTTGGCCTTCGGCCAGCTCCTGTACACGGTGTTCTGGAAGTGGAAGGAGTTGACGGGCGGCGACGACGGCCTCACGGATGTCTTCCCGCCGGCGCCCTGGACCGATCCCGTGGTGTACTACTACCTCGTGCTGCTGGTGGTGGGGCTGGCCCTCTGGGGGCTGTGGCGGGTGTGTGCGTCTCCCTTCGGCGCAGCCCTGAAGGCCGTACGGGATAGCCCGCATCGGGCGGAGGCCGTGGGGATTCCCGTGCGGCGGGTACAGTGGGCGGCGTTTACCCTCTCGGGTGGACTCGCGGGACTTGCCGGGGCTCTGTTTGTCTTCCACCACGGGAGCATGTTCCCCAAGGTGGCGGGATGGCAGAGCTCCGCGGAAGCGGCCCTCATGGTGGTGCTGGGGGGGCCGGAGCGGTTCGTGGGGCCCCTGGTGGGGGCCGTGGTGATAAAAACCCTGGCGTTCCTGGTCCCTCGGGCCACGCCGTACTGGCAGTTCTTCCTCGGGGTGTTGCTGGTGTTGGCGGCTTTCCTGGCGCCCAGGGGGCTGGTGGAGATGCGGGGTGGACGCCGGAGGTGAGGGAGAGCCTTGCACGAATGGGTCCTGCGCACTGAGGACCTGTGGAAGCGCTTCGGAGGAGTGGCCGCGGTGGCCGGGGTGAACCTCGCGGTACCCGCGGGAACGATCCACGCCATCATCGGCCCCAACGGCGCGGGCAAAACCACCCTCTTTCACCTGCTCACGGGGTTCCTGCGCCCGGACCGGGGCCGGATCTGGATCCGGGGGGAGGAGGTCACGGGGTTGGCCCCACACCGGGTGGTTCGGAAGCGGGTGGCGCGGACGTTCCAGATCACGAGCGTTTTCCCCACTGCCACCGCCCTGGAGAACGTGCAGCTGGCGTGTGCGGTCCTGAGGGGTCATCTGTGGCGGCCCTTCGCCTCCTTCCGTCGGGTGGAGATGGAACGGGCGTGGGACATCCTCCGGCAGGTGCACCTGGAGGAGCAGGCGCACCGGAGGGCAGGGGAACTCCCACACGGAGACCGCAAGAAACTGGAGCTGGCCCTGGCCCTCGCGTGCGAGCCGGAGATCCTCCTGCTGGACGAGCCCACCTCCGGAATCCCGGTCCCGGAGCGTCCCCGGCTCATGGCCCTGGTGCGCCGGGTGGTGGAGGCCCGGGGGATCACCACCCTCCTCATCGAGCATGATATGGATGTGGTGTTCTCCGTAGCGGATCGGATCACGGTGCTGAACCGGGGTACGGTGATCGCGGAGGGAACCCCGGAGGAGGTCCGTGGGGATCCGGAGGTCCGACGGGTCTACCTGGGGGAGGAAACCCGGGAAAGCTGGAGGCCCATAGGGCGGTAGGAAACGGTGCTGGTGCTGGAGCGGGTGTTCGCGGGGTACGGCCACGGGTGGGTGCTGCAGGACGTGGCCCTCTCCGTCCAGGAGGGAGAAGTCGTGTGCCTCCTGGGACGGAACGGGGCCGGCAAGAGCACCACCCTGAAGTCCATCATAGGCCTGGTTCCCCAGGTGGAAGGGCGCATCCTCTTCCGTGGACAGAACCTGATCGGACGTCCCACCCATGCCATCCGGCGGATGGGAATCGGGTACGTACCGGAGGATCGCCGCATCTTCCCCGGGTTAACGGTTCTGGAGAACCTGCTGGTGGGTGCGGAGGGACGCTCCCAGGCCCAGAGAGACCAGGGGTGGACGGTGGAGAGGGTCTTCGAGCTCTTTCCGGCCCTGAAGCCGTTGCAGGATCGGCCTGGGCGATCCCTCAGCGGCGGGGAGCAGCGGATGCTGGCCATCGCCCGGGCCCTTATGGGGGATCCGGAGCTCCTGCTCCTCGATGAGCCTTCCGAGGGCCTTGCCCCGCTGGTGGTCCAGGCCCTGTGGGAGCAAATCCGGAGGCTCAGGGAGACGGGGCTGGCGATCCTGCTGTCCGAGCAGAACCTGTGGTTCGCCGCGGGCCTCAGCTCGAGGATCTACATCCTGGATAAGGGCCAGGTTCAGTTCCAGGGTACCTACGAAGCGCTCCTCGCGGACGAATCGTTGAAGCAGGCCTATCTTGCGGTGTGAGGGGAGGAAGATGGATCCGGTACGGCTGGTGGACACCACACTCCGGGACGGCGCCCAGAGCCTGTGGGCTTCGGACATCCCCACGCGGCTCATCGCGGAGGCGGCCGAGGATCTGGTTCGGGCGGAGTTCCAGGCGGTAGAGGTGCCCGTGAACCCCATTTACTTCAAGAAGTTCGTGCGGGACCTGCGGGAGGACCCCTGGGAGATGTGCCGGGTAGTGGCGCGGGCGCTCCGGGACGTGCCCAAGGCGTGCATGGGGGCTGTGAGCCTCAATCCCTTCGCGGGTGTCAATCCCCGCTGTCTGACCATGCTGTTCTACGAGCGCGTGGCGGCCATCGGGGCGTTGAATCGGGTTCAGCTCACGGCCAACACCATGGACCAGCCCAAGCGGCTCTTCCCGTGGCTGGTGCCCTTTCTGCGCTCCCTGAATTACCAGATCGTCTTCGCCCTCTCGTACGCCATCTCCCCCCGCCACACGGACGCGTACTACTCGGAGAAGACCCGGGAACTGCTGGCCTTCCAACCGGATGCCATCTATCTCAAGGATCAGGGGGGACTGCTGACGCCGGACCGGGTCCGGACCCTCCTGCCCGCCATCCTGGAGGCCGCGGGGAACGTCCCGGTAGAGCTCCACTCACACTGCACCACAGGGCTGGCTCCCCTCTGCTATCTGGAGGCCATCCAGCTGGGGGTCCGGGTGGTGCACACCGCCATCCCCCCACTCGCCAACGGGTCCTCGCAGCCGTCCGTCTTCAACGTGGTGCAGAACGCCCGGTATCTGGGATGGAGGGTGCAGGTGAACGAGGAGGCGGTGCGGGCGGCCTCGGACCGGCTGTGGGCGTTCGCCCGGAGGGAGGGTAGGCCGGTGGGGATGCCCGTGGAGTACGACTACGGCCAGTACGTGCACCAGGTGCCGGGAGGGGTCATCTCCAACCTGCGGTTCCAGCTGCAGGAGCTGCGCATGGAACACCGGTTGCAGGAGGTGCTGGAGGAGATCGTGCGGGTCCGGGCGGACCTCGGGTATCCCATCATGATCACGCCGTACTCCCAGCACGTGGCCACGCAGGCGGCCCTGAACGTGCTGACGGGGGAGCGGTACCGCCTGGTGACGGACGAGGTGATCCGGTTTGCCCTCGGGGCCTTTGGGGAGGACTCGGGATATACCTGGATGGATCCGGAGGTGAAGGACCGGATCCTGGGGCGAGCCCGGGCCCGGGAGATCGCCGCGCAGCTGGAGGCCCTGCGGGAGGAGGAAGAGGCCCCCCTGGAGGTGATCCGGCAGAAGCTGGGAATGGTGCACGCGGACGAGGAGACCCTGCTGCTGCACTGCATCATGAAGGGCGAGGGGGAGATCCAGGGAGTGAAGGGGAACGGCTCCCGCCCGCCCCGGGCTTCCCGGAACTCCCTTGCCGCGCTTCTGGAGCGCCTGAGCGCACAGTCTCAGGTGCGGTACGTGGCCATCCAGAAAGGGAACACCTCCCTCGTGCTCCGGTCCACATAGGCGCGGGCCTCAGGGAACCGGAGCCGCGCGGGGGACATCGGTGCGCTTGAGAAGCAGGCCCTCGTACAGCTCCCGCAGCCGGGCGCCCACCACCTCCAGCCGGTGCTGTTCCGCGAAGGCCCGGGCCTGTTGCGCGAGACGCTCCCGAAGTTCGGGATCGCCTCGCAGCTGGCGGATGTACGTGGCGAAGGTGTCGGGGTCCTCGGCCATCAGGCAGTTCCCCCCGTGGGTGAACCGGTCCCGGAAGCAGTCCGCAGCACGCAGCAGGAGGGGCTTTCCGCAGGCGGCTGCCTCCAGCACCGCGATCCCTTCGTTCTCCACCGTGCTGGGGAAAAAGAATACGTCTCCCGCGGCGTACGCCTCCAGCACGTTCTCCACGTACCCCGTGAACCGGACGTTCTCCGGGGCCCGCTCCAGAACCCGCAGGGTCTCGGACTTCACCGCCTTATGGATGGGGCCAAACCACACGAAGCGGGCCTCCGGAACCCGTCGGGCAGTCTCGCAGAACAGCTCAATGCCCTTTCGCAGGAGCACCAACCCCACCGCGAACACCACAAAGCCGCTGAGGCGGTAGCGGGCCCGTCCCCGAAGGCGCCGCCGGGGATCCGGGAGGAACCGTCGGACATCCACCCCGTTGCTCACCACCTCCACGGGAGCCCGCACGCCGTGCTGCCGGAGGATCCGGGCGGTGTAGGAGCTCGGGGCGATCACGAGGTCCGCCCGGTTGTAGAAGTACCGGAGGTAGCGTCCCAGCATGGGCGCCACCGTATCGCTCAGCCGGAAGGAGTTCGCAAAATCCTCCGCCGTGGTGTGGGCATGTACCACCACGGGCCGCATGCCCGTGGTGCGTTCCAGAAGGAGTAAGGAGAGGGGGCCCGTGGAGTGGAGGTGTAGAAGATCGTGTGGTTCCCGGGGTCGGTGGACGACCTCAACCCCCGCCAGCCGTAGCGCCTCCATGTGGTTCCGGTATGCGGTCCGAATCCCGCCACTGGGAAGAAGGGAGGGATGGTACTCGTAGTACACGCAGACCCGCACCGGACACTCCTCCTCTCGTATCCAGCAGGACCCGGTGTCTGCAATGTGTTCCATCCATCACCCGCAGGAGTTGTTCGACGATTCTGCGCGCGACTCCTTCCGTGGTCACCGGGCCGCCATTTCCGGTATACTAAAGACGCGTCTCAATCTGTCCGAGGTCGGTCCATGGGGCTGCTTCAGTGGACAGGGCGCTCGTTGCCGCGGCCCCCGCGTGATGTCGCACACCTCGCTGCGACACTCGAGGCTACGGACTCGGCTCGCAAAGGGGGTGAGAGGCATGCGCAGCGCGCGGGAGAACCAGGGTCGGTTGAGCGTCGCGATCCTTTCCACCTACCCTCCCCGGGAATGCGGGATCGCCACCTTCAGCCGGGATCTGGCCCGGGGGCTCCGGGAGTGGGGGGTACATCCCCTGGTGGTGGCCATGAACGACGAGAACGGGGTGTACCGGTATGGTCCGGAGGTGGTGGGGGAGATCCGGGAGAACTGCCGGGAAGACTACCGTTCTGCGGCCTGGCGTCTCAACCGGGAGCGGGTGGAAGTGGTGAACATCCAGCACGAGTTTGGGATCTTCGGGGGGGAGTGGGGAGAGGAGCTCTTGGAGCTCCTGGATCACCTGGAGCGCCCGGTGGTGACCACCCTCCACACGGTGCTCTCGAATCCGCCCGCCAAGCCCCGGCAGATCATCCGAACCCTGTGCCGCCGCTCCGCGGCCGTGGTGGTCCTGAGCCCCTCCGCGGTGGACCTCCTGGAGGAGCGGTACGGGGTGAGCCGCAGTCGGGTGCGCATGATCTGGCACGGGGTCCCCGTCGTGGAGAGACTCCCTCGGGCGGAAGCGAAGGAACGGCTGGGTCTAGGGGACCGGTGGGTGCTGACCACCTTCGGATTGGTAGGCCCCGGAAAGGGCATTGAGGATGTTCTGGATGCCCTGCCCGCCGTGGCCCGGGTCTTTCCGAACGTCCTGTACCTGGTGCTGGGGGAGACCCACCCCAACCTGCGGCGTCGGGAAGGGGAGTGGTACCGGGAGATGCTGATGGAGCAGGTCCAGCGCCTGGGAATCCAGGACCTGGTGCGCTTCGAGAACCGCTACATGGAGGATGGGGAGCTCATCGGGTATCTTCAGGCCACGGACATCTATCTCACCCCGTACCGCAACCCCGATCAGATCGTGAGCGGCACCCTCTCCTGGGCTCTCGCGTGCGGGTGCGCGGTGGTGAGTACCCCGTACCGGTACGCCCAGGACGTGCTCAGTGACGGCCGCGGGGTGCTCGTGCCCTTCCGATCGCCTGCCGCCATCGTGGCCGCGGTGACAGACCTCCTCTCGGATCCGGCGCGGCGGGAGCGAATCGGAGAGCGGACCTGGCGGTTCGCCCAGCAGATGCGCTGGCCCGCGGTGGCTCAGGCCTACGCCACGCTCTTCCGGGAGGTCGCCCGACAGATGCAGGTGGAAGCAGCGGTGTAGGGCGGATCCCATGGGCCGGGTGGAGCGGACCACGCCCGTAGCGGTCCGGTGGGGACATCTGCGGCGCCTTACGGATGGGTTCGGGCTCGTTCAGTTCTCCCGGGGGAGGTGGCCGGACCGCTCAAGCGGCTACACCGCGGACGACAACGCGCGGGGCCTGGTGGTAGCTGCCCGGACCGGTCAGGTGGACCTGAGCCGGATCTACCTGGACTTCCTCCGCCGCAGCCTGCGCCCCGACGGCTGGTTCCACAACCTGTGGGGGGGCGATCGCCGTCTGCTTCCCTGCGGGGTCTCCGAGGACTGCCAGGGCCGGTGCCTCTGGGCCCTGGGCGAGGTTCTAGCCTCCTCCCTGCCGCATTCCCTGCGGCAGGCGGCGCGCGTCCTGTTCGACCGGGCTCTGCCTACCGTCCGGGCCCTTCGCACCTGTCGCGGCCGGGCCAATGCCCTGTTGGGCTTGGTGGCCGGGGGAGCCTGGGAGGCGGCGGAGGAGGTCGGCCAAGCCCTCTACCGGCAGCTGCGGGATACCCCGGAGGATTGGCCGTGGCCGGAGCCCGTGCTCACGTACGAACTGGGGCGGGTTCCCCAGGCCCTGCTCCGGGCGGCCTGCCTCCGCCCGGAGTGGGCCGATGCGGCCCTGCGCACCTTGGACTTCCTGCTGGAGGTGGTGTTGGAGGACGGGGTCGTGGTACCGGTAGGAAACCGAGGCTGGTACCCGAGGGGAGGGCGCAAGGCCCGGTGGGACCAGCAACCCATAGACCCGGGGGCCTTGGTGGAGGCGTGCGTGGAAGCGTGGCGGTGGAGAGGGGATCCACGGTACCGTGCGGCCGCGCTCCTCGGGTGGGGGTGGTTCTTCGGAGCGAATCCCCTGGGTGTGGCTCTCGTGGACGGGGACGGATCCTGTCGGGACGGCCTCGGTCCAGACGGTCCGAATGAGGATCGGGGGGCCGAGGCGTGCCTCGCCTACCTCCTGGCTGCTCTGAGCCTGCAGGCCTAATGCGCTTGGCCGTCCTCGCGCCCATTGCCTGGCGGTGCCCACCCCGGCACTACGGAGGGTGGGAGCAGGCCACCAGTACCCTGGTGGAGGGACTGGTCCGGGCCGGGGTGGAGGTCACCCTGTTCGCCACCGGGGACTCCCTCACCCAGGCACGGCTGAGGAGCGTTGTCCCCCGCCCCCTTATGGAGGATCCGGAGCTCCGACGGGCCGCCCGAGGGTACGAGATCCTCCACGCGGTGCACTGCCTGGAGCAGGCGGAGGCCTTCGACCTCGTGCACAACCACGCGGGCTCCTTTGTGGTCTCCTACGCGCCCTTTGTGCCGCGCCCCATGGTGACCACCCTCCATGGCTCGGGCGCGGAGCCCGATAGCGCCCTCCTCTACCGGCACTTCCGCCACCTGCCCTACATCGCCATCAGCCACGCGGAGCGCCGTCTTCTCCCGGAGCTCCGCTACGTGGCCACCATCCACCATGGAGTGGAGGTGGAGCGTTTCCCTTACAGCGAAACCCCCGGGGACTTCCTGCTCTTCGTGGGACGCATCGCCCGGGTGAAGGGGGTGCACACCACCATCGCCCTCGCGCGCCGCACCCGAACTCCTCTCGTGATCGGGGGAATCGTGCCGCCGGAAGAGGAGGAGTACTTCGTGCGGGAGGTGGAACCCCATCTGGACGGGAAGCTCGTGCGGTTCATCGGCCCCGTGACCGCGGAGGAGCGCAACCGGCTCAGCTGCCAGGCCCTGGCCTTTGTGCACCTCGTGGAGTACGAGGAGGCCTTCGGACTCACCATGATCGAAGCCATGGCCTGTGGCCTCCCGGTGATCGGGACCCGGCGGGGCGCGGTCCCGGAGGTGGTGGCCCACGGCCGCACGGGCTTCGTGGTGGAGGATCTAGAGGGAGCCGTGGAGGCGGTGGAACGGATCCGGGAGATCTCCCGGGAGGCCTGCCGCGCCTGGGTGCAGGAGCACTTCAGCGCCCAGCGGATGGTGCAGGACCACCTCCGAGCCTACGAGCGGGTCCTGCGCGAGGCGCGCCCGATCTAGTCCTGACCGTCCCGTTGGGATCGGAGGGCCACTTTCCGGGCCCAGGCCAGGACCTTCTCCTTCGGCACGGAGGCCACGGCCACCACCTGATCCGCGCCTCCGTAGTACACCATCAGCCGGCCCCGGTAGAAGACGGCGCCGCAGGTGAAGACCACGTTGGGCACCAGCCCTTCCCGCTCGTACGGCTCCTCCGGCTCCAGGATGGGGTCGGTGGAGCGTCCCAGGATCCGCCTGGGGTTCAGCGGATCCAGCAGGGCCGCGCCGAGCCGGTAGACCCGGTTGTCGTCTACCCCGTGGTAGATCAGAAGCCACCCGTACGGGGTCCGGAGCGGTGGGCCTCCTGCCCCCACCCGGTTGCTGTCCCACATGCCGGGCCGGGGTCGGAGGATGGGCCCGTAATTGTGCCAGTGGCGCAGATCCTTGCTCGATCCCAGGTGGATGTCCGGGAAGATCCGGTGCAGCAGCAAGTACCGTCCCTCGAACCGGACGGGGAAGAGGGCACCGTTCTTGTTCTCCCACTGCGCGAAGGCGAGTCCGCGCCGCCGGAAATTCCGGAAGTCCCGGGTGGTGGCGATGGCGATCCGGGTTCGCCACGGCACCCCGGCATCCGTGAAGGGGCTGGGACGCCGGTACGTGCGGGGCTTAAGGGCGGGGTAAAGGCTCGCGGCGGTATAGCACACGTAGTACTGGTCCGCGATGCGGGTGATCCGGGGATCCTCCACCCCCAGCCGTTCCCAGGGGTTGTTCACGTCCGGTTCGAACACCGGGAGGGGGCTCCGGTACGCCACCCGAACCCCGTCCTCCTCCAGGATGGCCAGCCCGAGCCGGGAGATCCAGTCCTCTCCCTGGGCCCGGTACAGGAGGTGAACCCGGCCCCTGTGGACCGCGGCACCGGGGTTGAACACCCACCGGCACTCCCACCAGTGGGTAGTGGGCTGGAGGATGGGGTTCTCCGGGTGGCGCTCCAGGCGGGGAGCGCTCAAGGTGACGACCCGCGCGGCAGAAGGGTTCATGGCGTCTGCCTCCTCCCGGCTATTACCAAGCCCCCAGCATAACACGGGAGGCACGGGGTTCGCGAAGACCGTCCGCACCTTCCTTCCAAACGGGAAGGAAGGGGAGGTTGTTCCGGGGGCGTTGCGGGATTCCTGGGGGTTCGGTAAAATCACGGGAGGCGTGGGGACGTAGCTCAGTTGGGAGAGCGCCGCGTTCGCAACGCGGAGGTCGGCGGTTCGAATCCGCTCGTCTCCACCAGGGAAGCCTGTGGCCCGCATTCCCCTCTCCGGGCTTGCATAAGCAACTCCCGTGCCACATTCCCCGTCGTCCCCGTGGACCCGGGGTAGGCGTCGGAATTGTTTGGCTGGTACCATGGGGACGCGTGGATCGGGGAGATTCGGGATGAAAGGCCCTGGCTCGTCCTCCCGGAAGCGGCCCCCTCGGGGAGGGCGGTGGCTGGTGGTGGGCTCTGCCGCGCTCGCCGGTCTCTCCGTGGCGCTTCTTACGGGAGCGGCCGCCCTCCTCCTGGCGGCCCGGGCCGCCCTCCCGGACGTCTCCGTCCTTTATCACCCGCCCAGTCAGGCCACCCGCATCTATGCGGCCAACGGGGAACTGATCGCGAGCCTTTACCGCGAGAACCGCATCTACGTGCCCCTCTCCGCCATCCCCCGGGTCCTACAGGAGGCGGTGATCGCCATCGAGGACGAGCGGTTCTACCAGCACCGGGGCGTGGACGTCGTCGGAGTAGCGCGGGCACTCTGGGTGAACCTCACCCGGAACCGGATCCTGGAGGGCGGGAGCACCATCACCCAGCAGCTGGCACGGACCCTCTTTTTGACCCCCGAGCGTACCCTGATCCGCAAGCTGCACGAGATGCTGCTCGCCCTGGAGATGGAGCGCCACCTCACCAAGGACGAGATCCTCGAGCGCTACCTGAACCAGGTATACTTCGGGAACGGTGCGTACGGCGTGGAGATGGCAGCCCAGGTGTACTTCAACAGGCCCGTGGGAGAACTCGGTCTGCCTGAAGCGAGCCTGTTGGCCGGGTTGATCCAGGCACCGAGCCGCTACGATCCTTTCCGGAACTTCCCAGCTGCAAAGCGCCGGCAGGAGCAGGTGCTGCGCAAGATGGTGGAGCTGGACTTTATCTCCCCGGAGCAGGCGCAGGCCGCCCTGCGGGCTCCCCTGAGGCTTCGCCGCGCCCCGATCAACGCGGGCCTGGTGGGAATCCGGGCTCCGTACTTTGTCTCCTACCTCCTCCCCTTCCTCGTCCAGCGCTACGGGGAGGAGCGGGTGTACAGAGGAGGGCTGCGGGTCTACACCACCCTGGACGTGCGTCTTCAGGAGCTGGCGCAGCGGGTCATCGCGCGGGGCGTGGCGGAAGCCCGAGCAAGCCGGGTCTCCCAGGGAGCCCTTGTAGCCCTGGATCCGCGTACCGGCCACATCAAGGCCATGGTGGGTGGGGTGAACTTCCTCCGGTCGCAGTTCAACCGGGCGTGGCAGGCCCGCCGCCAGCCCGGGAGCGCCTTCAAGCCCTTCATCTACGTCACCGCGCTGGCACACGGAGCTTCCCCGGAAGACATCCTCCTGGATCTGCCCGTCCGATATCGCGTCCCGGGATTCGGCGAGTGGCAGCCGAAGAACTACGATCGGACATACTGGGGTCCCCTCACGCTCCGGCGGGCGGTGGAGCACTCCCGGAACGTGCCCGCGGTCCGGGTGCTGGCGGAGCTGGGGCCACAGGCGGTGATCGAGACTGCCCGCCGCATGGGGATCCGCAGCACCCTTCAGCCCAATCTCTCCCTCGCCCTGGGTACCTCGGAGGTCACCGTGCTGGAGATGGCCTCCGCCTACGCCACCCTGGCGGCCAACGGCGTCTACACCGAGCCCGTGGCCATCACCCGGGTGACGGATGCGGCGGGCCGCGTGCTGGACGAATTCACCCCGGAGCGTCGCCTCGCCCTCCGGCCGGAGGTGGCGTACACCATGACGGACATCCTCCGGGGGGTGATCCTCCGCGGAACCGGCCGGGCGGCCGATATCGGCCGCCCGGCCGCGGGGAAGACGGGGACCACGGACGACTACCGAAACGCCTGGTTCGTGGGCTATACCCCGGACCTCGCGGTGGCGGTGTGGGTGGGCAATGACGACAACACGCCCATGCGCAAGGTGGTGGGAGGGACCGTCCCCGCCCGCCTGTGGGCCCGGTTCATGCGGGAAGCCCTGGGAGACAGGCCCCCGGTCGACTTCGCGCGCCCCGAAGGGGCTTCTCCGGCTCCCCCCGCGGCCTCCGGGGAGCCGGGCTCGATGGGCGGCCGTGCGGGGTCGGAGGAGAGTCCGGGGCACACGGTCAAACTCGACCTCCCCGCCGCGGGGGGACTCGTCATGTCTCCCTTCGAGATCGCGGGGAGGACTACGCCCGGAAGCCGGGTGCGGGTGGTCGTCTCCCTGGAGGAGGGAGCTGCGCCCGTGCCGGTGCGGGACGAGTGGCTCCTGGCCGGGCCCGACGGGACCTTC
This sequence comes from Armatimonadota bacterium, assembly GCA_025059775.1. Classification (NCBI taxonomy): domain Bacteria; kingdom Bacillati; phylum Armatimonadota; species Armatimonadota bacterium. The sequence continues at coordinate 29,807 of JANXCW010000009.1, read as the reverse complement.
CGCCTCACCGTAGAGTCCCCCCTGCGGTTTGTGGGAGCCCGGTACGCGATCGTGGTGACCGCCTACAGCCCCGGGGGCATGCTGGCCACGACCCGGGTCACGGTCACGGAGCGGTAGCAGGCGCTACAATGGTCTTGAGCCCAGGAGGAGAAGGGGTTTAGGGCCATGGCGGGACACTCCAGGTGGCACAACATCCGGATCAAGAAGGAGAAGATGGACCGCGTGCGCGGCAAGCTCTTCAGCAAGCTCACGCGGGAGATCATCGTGGCCGCCCGCGAGGGGGGGAGTAACCCGGACGCGAACCCACGGCTGCGCAGCGCCATCGAGCGGGCCCGAGAAGCCGGGATGCCCAACGAGAACATCCAGCGGGCCATCACCCGGGGCGCCGGAGCCGGGGGCGGAGAGCACTATGAGGAGGTCACCTACGAGGGCTACGGGCCGGGAGGGGTGGCCATCCTGGTACGGGCCGCCACGGACAACCGGAACCGTACCGCCGCGGAGATCCGCTCCGTTTTCCACCGCCTGGGGGGCAGCATGGCGGAGGCGGGCGCGGTGGCGTGGATGTTCAACCGGAAGGGCGTCATTCAGGTGGACCGAGGCCGGATCTCCGAGGACGACCTCCTGCTGGTGGCCCTCGAAGCGGGGGCGGAGGACGTCCGGCCGGACGACGGCGTGTACGAGGTGATCACGGCTCCGGAAGACCTGAACCGGGTTCGGGAAGCCCTCGCCCAAGCCGGGATTGAGATCGGCCGGGTGGAGATCACCCTCCTTCCGAAATCCACCGTCCCGCTGGACGGTCCGGAGGCCGAACGCGTTCTACGGCTCCTGGAAGCCTTGGAGGAGCTGGACGACGTCCAGCAGGTCTATGCGAACTTCGACATCCCCGAAGAGATCCTCCAGCGGGTGAGTTAATCCTCCCCTTGCAGGGAGATCTCATTGGCGGGAGAATCAAACAGAGGTTCGCCCATCCGGCCATGACCGTGGTGGGGTTCGATCCAGGGCTGCGGGCCACGGGCTACGCGGTGGTCCGGACGGGGGAAGCGGGGCCGGTGCTGGTGGAGGCCGGAGTGATCCGTGCGCGCCCGGACGGGCCCCTGGAGGTACGCCTGGAGGAGATCTATACGGATGCCCGGGCTCTTCTGGAGGAAGCCCGGCCGGAGGTGGTGGTTCTGGAAGATGTCTTCAGCCATCTCCGGTTCCCCCGTGCGGGGCTCCGCATCGGGCACGTGCTGGGGGTGTTGTTCCTGGCAGCCGCGCATGCGGGGGTGCGGGTCGCCTCCCTCCCACCCGCGGAGGTAAAGCGGGCCATTACCGGCAACGGACGAGCCCCAAAGGCTCAGGTGCAGGCCACCGTATGCGCCCGGTTGGGGTTCGAGGGATCCCTCCCGCATCACGCCGCGGATGCCATAGCCCTGGCCCTGGCGCTGCTGGGACGGCTCGGGGAGCGGCGTGCATGATCAGCTACCTGCGGGGAAAGGTCCTGCACCGGATGGAGGGAGGGGTGGTGGTGGAGTGCGGGGGGGTGGGCTACGAGGTGGTACTCCCCGCCTACCTCGCGGATGCGGAGATGCGGGAGGGAGCGGAGGTGGCCCTGTACATCTCGTACCAGGCGAGCCCGAACCAGCCCAAGCCCATGTTGGTGGGATTCCGGACCTGGGTGGAGCGGGAGTTCTTCGAACGGTTCATCACCGTGGATGGCCTTGGCCCTGCCCGGGCGGTCCGGGCCATGGCCTGTCCCGTGCACGAGATCGCGGATGCCATCGAGCGGCGCGACGTGGGCTTTCTCAAACGGCTCCCGGGCCTAGGGGCGCGCACCGCGGAGAAGGTCATCGCGGCCCTGCACGGGAAGATGGGGAAGTTCGCCCTGCTGCGGGCGGAGGTTCCGGCGGCGCCCCAGGAGGTGGACTTCCGGGAGGAGGTGCTGGAGATCCTCACCAAACAGCTCGGACACCGCCCCGGGGAAGCCCGGCGCATGGTGGAGGCAGCCCTCCGCCGCAACCCCACCGTCCGCAGCGCGGAGGAGCTCTTCCAGGAGGTGTACCGGGTGCAGCGGGAGGCTAGGTCGTGAGCCGGGAGCGGTTCGCGGGCGCTAGCGTGCCTCCGGAGGAGACGACGTTCCTGCGCTCCCTCCGGCCCCGCACCCTGGACGAGTGCGTGGGGCAGTCCCGGGTCCGGGAGGGCCTGCGCATCGCCATCCAGGCCGCGCGGGCGCGGAAGGAGGCCCTGGACCACATCCTCCTGCACGGGCCTCCGGGCCTGGGGAAGACCACGCTGGCCCACGTGATCGCCGCGGAGATGCACGCCAACCTCGTGCAGGCCTCCGGTCCGGCCCTGGAGCGGGGTGGGGATCTCATGGGTATTCTCACGAACCTGGAGGAGGGGGACATCCTCTTCATCGATGAGATCCACCGGCTCGGCCGGGCGGTGGAGGAGCTGCTCTACCCCGCCATGGAGGACTACTGCGTGCACTTCGTGCTGGACCGGGGCGTGCATGCCCGCACCCTCCGGTACCGGCTGCGTCCCTTCACCCTCATCGGCGCCACCACCCGGGTTGGGATGCTGAGTGCACCCCTTCGGGAGCGGTTCGGGATCTTCTTCCACCTGGACTTCTACACCCCGGAGGAGCTCACCCAGGTGGTGCGGCGGTCGGCCCGCATCCTCGGGGTAGAGATCACGGAGGAAGGGGCCGCGGAGATCGCCCGCCGTTCGAGGGGTACACCCCGTATCGCGAACCGCCTGCTGCGGCGCGTGCGGGACTTCGCGCAGATCCGCTCGGACGGCCGGATCACCCGGGAGGTGGCCGCGGAGGCCCTCGCCTTCGAGGGCGTGGACGATCTGGGCCTGGATGCCCTGGATCGGGATTTCCTTCGGGTGATCGCGGAGGTGTACGGGGGAGGGCCCGTAGGGATTGAGGCCATCGCCGCCTCGCTCCAGGAGGAGCCGGACACCCTGGTGGAAGTGGTGGAACCCTACCTCCTCAAGATCGGCTTCCTCGTACGTACCCCTGCGGGGCGCCGTGTTACGCCCGCGGCCTGCGCGCACCTGGGGCTCTCCCTTCGGAGGAGCGGAGAGCTTCTGTGAGGTGGCCCGTCAGGCGGCCTGCAGGAGGGCCTGGAACCGGAGGCCATCCTCCCACATGTACGCGTTGTTGAACAGCACGTAGGTGGCTCCGGAACACATGCTCCGGAGGATCTGGAGGTCCTCGTCCGTGTACCGGGAGCGATATCCGTGGCGGCCATGGAGCCGGAAGTATCTGGGTTGCCCGTATACGGGAGGCGTGACGAAGGGATCCACGCAGTGGAGGAGATCCAGCTCCTGACACAGCTGCGCCACCAGCTCCGTAGGCCACGCCCCCCTCACTTCCCACGCACACCGGATCCCTCCCCGGTCCAGCCGGGTGAAGAAGGACCGCAGGTTATGGAGGTGCGACGGATCGGGTGTAAACCGGGCCGGGCACTGGAACACCACGATGCGGGCCCGGAGCACCTCCGCGATCTCCCGGGTTCGATCCCAGGCCTGCCGGACCTCCTGGGTGGGCGCAAAAAACCCATATCGCTCCTGGCTCCCTGCAGGGATGGGCTGGCGCAGGCGCCGGTACGTGGGACTTGTGGGTGGATGGGTGATCAGCTGCCACGCCTTCACGGTGAACTCGAATTCCTCGGGTACCTGCGCCCGCCATCGGGCTGCGGTCTTCGGGAGCGGGGGACGGTAGAAGGTCTGCTGGATCTCCACCACCGGGAAGCTGCGGGAATACTCCACCAGCCCGCGGGGAAGCCCGCAGCAGCCGACCCGGATCTCCTCCATTCCCGGTTCCTATCCTCCTACAGACACCCCCAGCAGATCCTGTGCCTGCCGCACCGCCACCCCGGCCTCCTGCCACGCCCGGCGCTTCTCCGGTAGCTGCTCGGGGAACACGGGACGGGTGGCGTCCTCCAGAAGGATGGTGCGGAATCCCGCCCGCGCCGCGTCCAGAGCGGTGAAGTTCACACATACGTCCATGGCGAGCCCGCAGACGTACACCTCCTCCACTCCCAGGGCCCGCAAGAGCTCCGCAAGTCCCGTTCCCTGGAAGCCCGAGTACGCCTCCTCATCCCGACGGTACGCCTTCCGGACCACGTGCGTGATGGGCTCCCGACGGAGGAGCGGATGGAGATCTGCGCCCGGAGTCCCCTGCACGCAGTGCACGGGCCAGGGGCCTCCGCGGGTCTGGAAGGAGATGTGATCCGCGGGATGCCAGTCCTGCGTGGCGATGACGGGGCAACCTGCCTCCTGGAAGTGCAGGGAGAGCGCGTTCACCACGGGCACGATGTCATGTCCGCCGGGCACGGGGAGCGCTCCCCCAGGGCAGAAATCGTTCTGGAGGTCCACGATGATGAGCGCGCCGCGCTCCATGCTGCCACCCCCTCCGATGAGATTCCGCAGGCGTTTCTGCCTGTAGTATAGTGGGTGTCTGGGTTGGACGGAGGTGCCCAGTTGCCGAAAAGATCCCCCAGATCCGGTGTCCCGTGGCGCGCCGCCGCGGTATACGCCGCGGCGGTGGTTCTCCTGGGCGTGGTGGTCACGGTCTGGCAGATCCGCTATGAACAGGCCCGGCGTCCTCCACCCCCGGAGGTGGCGGCGAAGCGGTTGGCGGAGGGAGTGGTGGGAGAGGGTGCGGTGCGGGAGGTGCGCCTGCAGGCGCATGTCGCGGAATTCCAAGTCGCCCTGGACGGGGTCAAAGCGGTTCCCCAGGACCGCGGGCGGTGGCGGGCTTTCCTGGCAAGCGCGACGCAGGGGATTGCCGAACAGGTGTTTCAAATTCTTCCGCTCCTCACCTCGGATCCACCGGAGATCCAGACGGTCCGGGTGCGGTACCACCTGAAGGGAAGGGAGGTAGCGGTGGGAGAGCGGAAGCGGACCCAACGCCAAGCCAACGTCACCCTGGTAGGGCCGTAGCCGTGTACGCGCTCAACTTCTATTCCCCCGTGTTCGCGCAGCAGCTGCGCCAGGGACGCAAGACGGCTACCGTGCGTCTCGGCGACAAGCGGGACAAGTACCGGGAGGGCCAGGTAGTCTGGGTGACCGTGGGACGGAAATTCGGGGAACGACAGAAGATCTTCTGCGCGGTCATCGATCGGACGGAGTACAAGCAGATCCGGGATCTCACCCCCCGGGAGATCGAGCGGGAGAACCCTGAGTTCCGGCGGCACGAGGAACTCCTGGAGTTCCTCTCTGCCATCTACGGTCGGCCCATCACCCTGGACGACTGGGTTACCGTGGTGCACTTCTCCCCCATTCGCGAGTGAGGCCTCCCGCCCGGGCTGCACGGGGATCCCGTGGATCCGCATGCCCATCCACCGAGTGGGGAGGGAGGATGCTCAAAACCGTGCGGGAGCTCACTTACGGCCGGTACCGGTTGCGGTTGGGGGAGCGGACCCTTGTGATGGGGATCCTGAACGTGACCCCGGATTCCTTCAGCGGGGACGGCCTGCTTCGTCACCCCGATCCCGTGGAGGCCGCCCTGAGCCGGGCACAGGACATGGTGGCCGCGGGCGCGGATCTCCTGGACGTGGGCGGTGAGTCCACCCGGCCCGGTGCGGACCCGGTGCCCCTAGAGGAGGAGCTCCGGCGGGTAATCCCCGTGATCGAGGCTCTCTCCACGGCCGTGGACGTCCCCATTAGCGTGGACACCCAGAAGTCCGAGGTGGCCCGGAGGGCGCTCCGGGCGGGGGCGTGGATGGTGAACGACACGAGCGCCCTCCGGGCGGACCCCGAGATGGTCCGGGTGGTGGCGGAGTTCGGGTGCCCCGTGGTCCTCATGCACATGAAGGGGACCCCGAAGGACATGCAGCGGGATCCCCGGTACGGGGACGTTGTGGGGGAGGTCCGGGCGTTCCTCGCGGAGCGCATCGCCTTCGCGCAGCGCCACGGCATCCCCCGGGAACGCATCGTGGTCGATCCGGGGTTCGGATTCGGCAAGCGGCCCGAGCACAATCTGGAGGTGGTCCGGCGCCTTGCGGAGCTGCAGACCCTGGAGTGTCCCATCCTCATAGGCCCCTCCCGCAAGTCCACCATTGGCCGGATCCTCCAGGGCGCGCCTCCCAGGGAGCGGGTGGAGGGGACCATTGCCCTCTGCGTCCTGTCCGCGGCGGCGGGGGCCGATCTCGTGCGCGTGCATGACGTTCAAGCGGTGGTCCGGGCCATGCGGGTGGCGGACGCGGTCCTCCGAGGCTGGCGGGATCCGGAGGTGTGAGGTGGATCGGATCCTCCTCAAGGACATGGCCTTCTACGGGTTCCACGGGGTCCAGCCGGAGGAACGCGAGCGCGGCCAGCCCTTCTTTGTAGACGTGGAGGTGCTGTGTGATCTCCGACTGCCTGGTGCCTCCGACCGGTTGGGGGACACCCTGGACTACCGGGAGGTCTATGGGATCGTGCGGGAGGTGGTGGAGGGGCCGCCGCGGCAGCTGCTGGAGACGGTGGCGGAGGAGATCGCCCGGCGGCTGCTGGCGCTGGGAAAGGTCCGAGGGGTACAGGTGGAGGTCCGTAAACCGCACGTGCGGCTGGGAGGGGCCCTGGGATATGCCGGGGTGCGGGTGGAGCGATGGAAGGAATCCGGGGGGTCGGAGCCTGGGCCATGAGCTTCCCCGCGGAACTCCGGGACCGGCTGCGCACCCGGTACATTGGACGTTTCCTCCACACCTTTGAGCGGGTCTCCTCTACCCAGGACGTGGCCCGCCATCTGGCCATCAAAGGGGCCCCGGAGGGCACCGTGGTGGTGGCGGAGGCGCAGACCGCGGGCCGGGGCCGCCTAGGCCGGACCTGGATCTCTCCTCCGGGCGGGCTCTACCTCTCCGTGGTCCTCCGCCCCCTCGTCTCCCCTCCGGAGGTTCCCAAGCTGAGCTTGGTGGGCGGGCTGTCTGCGGCCCGGGCCATCGAGCGGGTGTGCCGGGTTGCGGTGGGACTGCGATGGCCGAATGACCTGGTGGTGAATGGGAGGAAGGTGGGGGGCGTGCTCGCGGAGGCGGGACCGGACGCGTGGTGGGTGATCCTGGGGATCGGCCTCAACGTCCACGCGGTCCCGGGCCTTCCGGAGGGAGCCACCTCCCTCGCCGCGGAGCTCGGCACCCCCGTGGACTTGGGGGACCTGTTCTGCGCGGTATGCGCGGAGCTGGAGATCGTGTACGAGGCGTTCCGGGGTGACGACTTCGCCACCGTCCTCCGGTGGTGGCGGGAACGCAGCACCACCCTGGGGCGATGGGTGCGGGTCTACCTGCCCAGCGGTACCTACGAGGGGATCGCGGAGACCGTGGATGAGGATGGAACTCTCATCCTGCGGCTTCCGGATGGCTCTGCAAAGCGCATCGTGGCAGGAGAGCTGGCTCCGGGAGGGGATTGAGATGCCGGGCCTCACGGAGGTGGAGGGGATCCGCGTGGGGCACGCCACGGACCTCGCGGCGGCCACCGGCTGCACCGTGGTGCTGTGCGGGGAAGGCGCGGTGGGAGGGGTGGAGGTGCGGGGCTTTGCGCCCGGTACCCGGGAGACCGACCTCTTGCACCCCCTCGCCACGGTGCAGGAGGTGCACGCGGTGCTCCTTACGGGGGGGAGCGCATTCGGGCTCGCCGCGGCGGACGGCGTGATGCGGTATCTTGAGGAGCGAGGGGTGGGGTTTGAGACGGGGGTGGCACGGGTGCCCATCGTGCCCGCGGCGGTGATCTACGACCTCCTCCTGGGCCGGCCGGACGTCCGGCCGGGCCCAGAGATGGGCTACCGGGCGTGTGTGGCTGCGACCTCCGGGCCCGTGGAGGAGGGAAGCGTGGGGGCGGGAACCGGGGCCACGGTAGGGAAGCTCCTCGGGCCTGCGGGAGCCATGAAGGGCGGGGTGGGAAGCTGGTCGGTGCGGCTTGCTGAGGGCGTCCTGGTGGGTGCCCTCATGGTGGTGAACGCGGTGGGGGACGTGGTGGCGGAGGACGGGACGATCCTCGCGGGCACCCGGGATCCGCTGACTGGAGCGTTCGTGGGCTCTCGCTCCCTCCTGGGGCGGGGCGGGGGGTTCCGGCCTCTCGGGAACACCGTGATCGGTGTGGTGGCGACGAACGCCCGGTTAGACAAAGCGGCAACGAATCGCCTTGCCCGCTTAGCCCACCATGGCATCAGCCGGGCCGTCTCCCCCTCGCACACCTCCCTGGACGGGGACGTGGTCTTCGTCCTCGCCACGGGGGCCGTGGAGGGCAGTTACGAGGCGGTGGCCGCGGCGGTCCCAGACGTGGTGGCGGAGGCCATCCGCAGGGCCGTCCGGCTGGCCCGGGGTCTGCACGGGGTCCCCGGGCTCGCGGATGGGTAGGCGAGGGCCTCCGCGTGCATCTGCTTGCTTCCACTCCGGCTCGGTGGTACTCTGGGGCTGAACTGGCCGGTATCCTTCCGGAGGAGCCGGACCCGGCGAGCCGAAGACCTTTCGGTCCGTCCGGTACTGGGGGATCCAGACTGGAACGGAGGTGGAGTATGGGAGCCGGAAGCCTGCCCTCTCCGCGGGTGCGGAGGGGGTTTCGTTTGCAGGCGAGGGATCTCACCATGGTCGGGGTTCTGGGTGCCCTCAGCGCGGTGATGGGACTCGTCCCCGGAATCGGCTTCATCCCCGCACCCACCCCCGCGGGTGCTGCCACTACCATGCACCTCCCCGCCATCCTCGCGGGCATCGCCAGGGGGCCGGTGGCCGGGGCGCTGGTGGGTGCGGTGTTCGGATTCTTCAGCTTCAGCCGCGCCACCCTGCCCTTTTTCAAGGATCCCCTCATCGCCTTCGGGCCCAGGATCCTCATCGGGGTGCTTGCCTCCTACGCCTTCGCGGTCCTGAGCCGCCGCGCCGCCCGCGGGGTCGCGTGTCTGGCGTGCGGGGCCGCGGTGTACGCGGTGCTGGGGCCGGGGGCCCAGGCCTTCGAGGCGGCCTTCCGGGTGGGAAAGGTCCAGCCCAGCTGGCTCGTGAACCTCTACCACACGGTGGCCTCCGCAGCCGTGAGTCACCCGATCGTGTCCCTCCTGGGCGGGGTGGGAGTGGCCACCCTGGCGTACTGGTTGCTCCGGGGGGAGGCGGCTCCCGTGGCGGCCGCGGCGGTGGTGGGCACGCTCACGAATACCGTGGGGGTGCTGGGGTTGATCGTGTGGCGGTTCCCTCAGCTCATGCCTCCAGGAGCCGCGGTGGTGGTGGGAGCCACCCACGGGCTTCCGGAAGCCCTGCTGGCGGTGGTGGTGACCGTGCCCGTGTACCGGGCACTCCGGGCGGCGCGGCTGGTGTAGGATGCTGCTCGCGCTCAACGTGAACAACACCCTGATCAAGGCCGCGGTCTACGACCGGCCCGAGCGGGAAGGCTCCCCTCTTGTGCACTGGCGGATCGCCACGGACCCTGCCCGGACCGAGGACGAATACGGGATGCTGCTGGACGCCCTCTTCCGCCACCACGGCCTCCAAATCCGGGATGTCCAGCACGTGGCGGTGGCGTGTGTGGTCCCGCCCCTCGTGGACACCATGGAGCGGCTGAGCGACAAGTACTTCGGATGTGCGCCCCTCATGGTGGGGCCTGGGATCCGGACCGGGATGCGCATCCTGTACGAGAACCCCCGGGAGGTGGGCGCGGACCGCATCTGCAACGCGGTAGCCGCCTACGCCCGGTACGGAGGACCCACCATCGTGGTGGATTTGGGGACCGCCACCACTTTCACCGCGGTCTCCCGGGAGGGCGACTTCCTGGGCGGCGCCATCGCACCCGGGATCAGGGTCTCCGCGGAGGCCTTGGTGGAGCACGCAGCGCAGCTACGCCGGGTGGAGTTCGTCCGTCCCAGGAGCGTGATCGGCCGCAGCACGGTGGCCGCCATGCAGGCAGGGATCTTCTGGGGCGCGGTGGGCCTGGTGGAGGGGATCGTGGCCCGCATGAAGGCGGAGCTGGGCGGAGGGACCACGGTGGTGGCCACGGGCGGATGGGCGGAGCTCGTCCTCCACGATGCCTCCTGCATCGACCACCACGACCCCCTCCTCACCCTGGAGGGCCTGCGCATCCTGTACCTGCGTAATCGCGCGGAACTCCGCGTTCCCTAACTCCTTCCCCTCCCGCGGGAGGGGAACCGTGTTACCCTACTCCCAGGATGAAGCGGGTGGTGAGCCTGAGCCTGGGCTCTTCCCGGAGGGATGCCCGGGTGGAGCTGGAGCTGCTGGGGGAGCGGGTGCGCATCGAGCGCATCGGGACGGATGGAGATTACGCGCGGTTCCGCGAGTGGCTCCGGGAGTTGGACGGAAGGGTGGACGCCATCGGGATCGGGGGTGCGGATCTCTTCGTGGAAACCGGCTGCCGGCGCTACTACATCCGGGACATCGTACGTTTGGTGTGCGACGTCCGGCGCACCCCCGTGGTGGACGGAAACGGCATCAAGCACACGTGGGAACGGTATCTGATCAAGGAGTTCCTGCCGCGGGAGGTAGGGCTTCCCCTGACGGGCCGGAGGGTGCTCCAGGTGAACTCCGTGGATCGATATGGAATGGCCGAGGCCCTGTTCGAGGTCGGGGCGCGGGTCCTGTACGGCGACTTTCTCTTCGCCCTGGGGCTTCCCATTCCCCTCCGCTCCCTGTGCAGCGTCCAGATCCTGGGAGCTCTGCTCCTCCCCGTGATCTCCCGCCTCCCCTTCCGGTGGTTCTACCCTACCGGGCGGAAGCAGGAGCGCAGCACGCCACGATTCGGTTGGGCCTTCCGGTGGGCGGAGGTGGTGTGCGGGGACTTCCACTACATCCGGCGCTACATGCCCCACCAGCTCCCCGATCGGGTGGTGCTGACGCAAACCGTCACCCCGGAGGACGTGGAGGACCTGCGGCGTCGGGGGGTGGCACTGCTGGTGACCACGGGGCCGGAGCTCGGGGGGCGCTCCTTCGCCACCAATGTGCTCCAGGCCCTGGTGGTGGCTTTTGCCGGAAAGGATCCAGAGGCCATCTCCCCCGAGGAGTACATGACGTGGATGCACCGGTTCGGCTTCCGGCCCCGGGTGAGCTGGCTCAACGCGCCCCGGTCTGACCACCTCCGGAAGGCGTGGAGAGGCGCGCAGGCCATGCCCGTGGAGCGCTAGGATGGAGAGGAGGTCCGGGTCTTCCATGGAGCGGTTCGCGTTCGTCCTCCATCCGCTGGAGCCCGTGCACTTCAGCTGGCGGTTCGCGTTCACCCGCTGGTTCCCGCCCCGCTGGGTGGAGGAGGTCTTCAAGCTCCTCCCGCCCATGGAGCTCTCCCACATCACGGGCATCCGCTCGCCCGTGGGGTCCCAGGCGGAGGGGTGGCTCATCGGACTTCCGCTCACCCCTCGCACGCTCCTGGAATCCGACCTCCGGTTCGTGTACCACCGGCTCATCCAGTGTGCCCGGCTCGCGGAGCGGTTGGGCGCGAGGATCCTGGGTCTGGGGGCCTTCACGAAGGTGGTGGGGGATGCGGGGGTGACGGTGGCCGCAAACACCCGCCTTGCGGTCACCACGGGCAACTCCTACACCGCGGCCACCGCCATCGAGGGGGCCCTGCGGGCCGCGGACCGCATGGGGATCTCCCTCTCGGAAGCCAGGGCCGCGGTTGTGGGGGCCACGGGGGCCATCGGGTCCGTGTGCGCCCGCATCCTGGCCCGCCAGGTCCCTTCCCTGGTGCTCGTAGCCCGCAACCGTAAGCGCCTGGAAGCCCTCCGGGAGCGGATTCTGGGGGAGGCCCAGGTGGAGGTAACGGTGAGCATGGACCCCCGCACCGCGGTGGGGGACGCGGACATCATCCTCGCGGTTACCAGCGCTCCCCGGGTCCTGCTGGAACCTGATGATCTCAAGCCCGGAGCCGTGGTGTGCGATGTGGCGCGTCCCCGTAACGTCTCCCAGGCCGTGTACCAGCACCGGGACGACGTGCTGGTGATCGACGGGAGCGTGATCGAGGTTCCGGGGGAGGCGGAGTTCGGATTCGATTTCGGGTACCCACCGCGCACCTGTGAGGCCTGCATGGCGGAGACCATGATCCTGGCCCTGGAGGGTCGCTACGAGAGCTTCAGTTTGGGGCGAGACCTCACGGTGGAGCAGGTCCAGGAGATCGCGCGTCTGGCGAACAAGCACGGGTTCCGGCTCGCGGCCTTCCGCCGGCTCGAACGGACCCTTCCGGAGGAGGAGGTGGATCGCATCCGGGATCGGGCCCGGGGGGTGGGCTTGGCAGGGTCTTCCCGCTCCCCTATAATGGGGACAGCCCGGTCCACCAGGGGGTAACGCCAACACTGTGGACGAGGATCGTCCACGGTGTTTCTTTTCCGGGTGAGGTGACGCGGATGGAGGAGATCTTCCTCACGCCCGTGGGATTCAGGAAGCTGGAGGAGGAGCTGGAGTATCTCCGGACGGTCCGGCGTCGGGAGGTGGCCGAGCGGATCCGGCAGGCCAAGGAGTTTGGGGACCTCAGTGAGAACTCGGAATACGAGGACGCGAAGAACGAGCAGGCCTTCGTGGAAGGGAGGATCCGGGAGCTGGAAGCACTCCTCCGGAACGCCCGGGTGATTGCGGAGAACGGTTCCAACGGTACCGTGGAGATCGGTTCGCGAGTGCGGTTGCGGGAGCTCGGTACGGGAGAGGAGTTCGAGTTCCAGATCGTCGGGTCCGCGGAGGCGGACCCCATGCAGAACCGCATCTCCCATAAGTCCCCCGTGGGGCAGGCCGTGCTCGGGCGGCGGCCCGGGGAGGTGGTGGAGGTCCAGACCCCCGGCGGCAGGGCGGTCTACGAGATCATCCAGATCCTGACCTGAGGGCGCGGGGAGATGTGAGGAGGGAGGTCCTGCCGCCGGGAACTCCGGCGGTTTCTGTTTTGTGGCGGTGGGCAGAAACGAGCTGACAGGCTCGTTTCTCCGGGTGAGAGGTCCGAGGGAGAAGGGACTGGCACGGGGAATGCATAGGAGGGATAGGATGCGGAGAGTGCGGGCGAGGGATCCGGTGAGGGGAGAAGGGCAGGGAGCAGATGGCGATGTTTGAACGCTTCACGGAGCGCGCGCGGCGCGTGATCATCCTGGCCCAGGACGAGGCCAAGCGGCTCAACCACAGCGCGGTGGGCACCGAGCACATCCTCCTGGGGATCGTGCGGGAGGGGGAGGGAGTGGCCAGCAAGGTCCTCGAGAGCCTGGGGATTTCCCTGGATCGCATCCGGGTGGAGATCGAGGCAGCCATCGGCCGGGGAGACCGGGCCCCCTACGAGGAGGTGGCCTTCACCCCCCGGGCCAAGAAGGTGCTGGAGCTGGCCCTGGACGAGGCTCGGAGGCTCGGCCACAACTACATCGGTACCGAGCATCTCCTCCTGGGCCTCATCCGGGAGGGCGAGGGCGTGGCGGCCCGGGTGCTGGAGGCCATGGGCGCGGACCTGGAGCGGGTTCGGGCCCAGGTGGTCTACCTCCTCGGGGAGGAGGGGACGACTCCGTACACGCGTCCCGCGAGCAAGACCCCGACCCTGGACGAGTTCGGCCGCGACCTTACCAAGATGGCGCGAGAGGGGAAGCTGGATCCCGTCATCGGACGAGAGAAGGAGATTGAACGGGTCATCCAGATCCTGAGCCGCCGCACGAAAAACAACCCCGCCCTCATCGGAGAGCCCGGGGTGGGCAAGACCGCCATCGTGGAGGGCTTGGCCCAGCGGATCGTGCGCGGGGAGGTTCCGGAGATCCTGCGCGGCAAGCGCGTGGTGCAGCTGGATCTCCCGGCCCTGGTGGCGGGAACCAAGTACCGGGGTGAATTTGAGGAGCGGATGAAGAAGGTGATGGACGAGATCCGCCGGGCCCAGGGAGAGGTGATCCTCTTCGTGGACGAACTGCACACCCTGGTGGGCGCGGGAGCCGCGGAGGGCGCCATCGACGCCAGCAACATCCTCAAGCCCGCCCTGGCCCGGGGGGAGATGCAGTGCATCGGCGCCACCACCCTGGACGAGTTCCGGAAGTACATCGAGCGGGATGCAGCCCTGGAGCGTCGGTTCGCACCCATCCTCGTCAGCGAGCCCACCGTGGAGCAGACCATCGAGATCCTCCGTGGCCTGCGGGAGCGCTACGAGGCGCACCACAAGGTAAAGATCAGCGACGAGGCTCTGGTGGCCGCGGCGCAGCTGGCACACCGATACATCACGGACCGCTACCTCCCGGATAAGGCCATTGACCTCATGGATGAGGCCGCGAGCAAGATCCGCATCCAGGCCTCCTTCCTGCCCACGGAGCTGCGGCAGGCCCAGGAGCGGGTGGAGCGGGTCCGGAGGGAGAAGGAGGAGGCCATCCGCAACCAGGACTTCGAGCGGGCCGCGCTGCTGCGGGACCGAGAGCGGGTGCAGCGCCAGAAGCTGGAGGAGCTGGAGGCCAGCTGGCGGGCCCAGCACCGCCGGGACTTCAATGTGGTGACCGCGGAGGACATCGCGGAGGTGGTCAGCAGCTGGACCGGGATCCCGGTGACGAAGCTGGTGGAGGCGGAGACCCAGAAGCTGCTGAAGATGGAGGAGGCCCTCCACCGGCGGATCGTGGGGCAGGAGGACGCGGTGGCGGCCGTCTCCCGGGCCGTACGCCGGGCCCGGGCGGGTCTCAAGGATCCCCGGAGGCCCATCGGTTCCTTCATCTTCCTGGGGCCCACGGGCGTGGGGAAGACGGAGCTGGCCCGGGCCTTGGCGGAGTTCCTCTTCGGGGACGAGAACGCCCTCATCCGGATCGACATGTCGGAGTACAGCGAGCGGCACACCGTCTCCCGTCTTGTAGGGGCACCCCCGGGATACGTGGGGTATGAGGAGGGGGGACAGCTCACGGAGGCGGTGCGTCGGCGTCCCTACAGCGTGGTCCTGCTGGACGAGATCGAGAAGGCGCATCCGGAGATCTTCAACGTGCTTCTACAGATCCTGGACGACGGGCGTCTCACGGACGCCCAGGGCCGGACCGTGGACTTCAAGAACTGCGTCATCATCATGACCAGCAACATCGGTGCCCCCCAGATTGAGCGGTCCGTGCCGACCCTCGGATTCCGGGCTATCACGGACGAGAAGGCAGAGCAGGAGCGCAGCTACGAGCGGATGCGGGAGCAGGTGCTGGAGGAGCTCAAGCGGACCTTCCGACCCGAGTTCCTCAACCGCATCGATGAGGTCATCGTGTTCCGGCCCCTCACCAAGGAGCAGATGCGGGCCATCGTGGACATCATGCTGGACCGGGTCCAGCGGGAGGTGCGGACGCACGGGATCGAGCTGGACTTCACGGATGCTGCCAAGGATCTGCTGGTGCAGGAGGGCTTCGATCCCACCTACGGCGCCCGGCCCCTGCGGCGGGCCATCCAGCGGCTGGTGGAGGATCCTCTCTCCGACGAGATCCTCCGTGGCCGGTTCACGAGCGGGAACACCGTGGTGGTGGATGTGACGGAGGGCCGGTTGCGCTTTGAGCTCAAGCGTGAGGCGGTTGGGGTTCAGGGGGAGTAGGGGACTCCTGGGTGAGGACCTCCTCCCGCAGCACACCCACAAAGGGCAGGTTCCGGTACAGCTGGCGGAAATCGAGCCCGTAGCCGACCACGAACCGGTCGGGGATCTCGAATCCAATGTAGCCCAGGGGGAGGTTCTCTGCGATCCTGCGGGCCCGCTTGTCCAGCAGGACGCAGATGGTGAAGCTGGCGGGCCTGCGGGCGCGCAGCAGGCGCGTGAGGTACGCCGCGGTGAGGCCGGTGTCCACGATGTCCTCCACCAGGATCACGTGGCGGTCCGTGACCTCGTCCTCCAGGTCCTTGAGGAGACGCACGGCCCCCGTGGTGGCGTGGCGGGTTCCGTAGGCGGCGATGGCCATGAAGTCGATCTCGTGCGGGATGCGGAGGTGGCGGGTAAGGTCCGTGAGGAAGTACACGGAGCCGCGAAGGACCCCGACCAGAATGGGACGGAGCTCCCGGTAGTCCCGCTCGATCTCCCGCGCGAGCTCTCGGACCCGCTGCTGGAGCCGGTCGGATGGGATCAGGATCTCCGCGATGTCGGCCTCGAGAGGGGTGCTCATGGGATGAGGCCGTACTTACGGAGGAGGTTCTGAATGTCCCGGGCGTACCAGAGCTGGATCCGGACGTCCGGATAGAGAGCCCGCAGCCGCCGGAGCTTCCGGTTCTTGCGGGTCACCAGCCGCTGCTTGAGGGTGGTGAGCTCGATGTACAGGTCGAAGTCCGGGAGGTAGAAGTCGGGGGTGAACCGCTCCGTAGGACGTCCCTCCTTGTCCCACGCCAGGACGAAGGAGCGGGGCTCGTACTCCCACCGGATCCCGTAGTAGTCCAGGATCCGGGCGAACGCCGCCTCCGCGGCGTTCGCGAACTTGGGCGGCGCGGTTCGGCTCGGCGCAGAAGGCACAGAGTTCACCCCCCCCATATGTACCCGGATGCAAAGCCCCTGGCAACCCGAGGACGTTTGCCTGGTGCAAAGGCCCCATGCGAGAATTGAGTCAGGCCCAAAGGGAGGACGATCTCAATGGCCAACTGGGAAGGCATGGTAGAGCGCGCGCTGGAGAACCTGCGTAGCCCCGATGCGGCGGTACGCAGCGACGCGGCCCTCACCCTGGGCAAGCTGGAGGTCCCAGAAGCGCCGGCGGAGCTTGTAGGGCGGGCCATCGAGGCCCTCAGCCGCATCCTGGACGACCCCGACGAGTACGTGCGCAAGAGCGCGGTGCACGCCCTGGGGCGCCTGCGGCACCGGGATCCCCGGGCCCTGGAGGGCATCCGGTTCGCCCTGGGAGATCGGTCCGAGCAGGTGGTGCAGGAGGCCCTTAACCAAATCCTCCAGGCTCCCGATCCAGGGGCGGTAACCGGCCTGGTGCGGGTGCTGGGCAGGCGCGAGCGAAATCTGCAGGCTGCGGCGGTGGACGCCCTCAAGCGCGCCGGGCCCGCCGCGGTCCGCCCCCTGCTGGAGACCCTCCGGGACCGCGGCACCCGGCGCCGGGTGCAGAACCTGGCCCTCCGCATCATCATGGACCTCCGTGGCCGGGCGGTGGAGCCGCTCCTCGCGGCCCTGCAGGACGAGAACGTCCACATCCGGGAGTCCGCCATCGCCCTGCTGTGCCGGCTGGGGGATGAGCGGGTGGTAGAACCCCTGGTGCGCCTGTTCCTCACGGACCCCCGGATGCAGGAGGCGGTGGTGAACCACCTGCCCCGGCTGGAGGAGCGAGGGGTGATTGAGCCTCCGCACGGGGATCGGGAGGCGCAGCTGCCACCCCAGGTGGCCGCCGCGTTCCGCAAGCTGGCCTCGCCGGAGACGGAGGAAAGCCTCCGGGCCGTCCTGAGGCATCCGAATCCCAAGGTGCGGAAGTTCGCCATGCGGGCCCTCTATGAGGTGGCGGGAGCCCGGGCGAAGGAGGAGCTGCTGCGGCTGCTGGAGGACGAGGACCTAGATGTGCGCCGGATCGCCGTCAAGCTCCTCGGAAAGCTCCACGACAAGAGCGTGATCGAGCCCCTCATCGCCCTGCTCACGAAGGGGGCGGGGCAGCTGGAGGAGGTGATCTGGAACACCCTCAAGGTCCTCACGGATCTGCGGGAGTATGAGGCGCTCCGCTCCCGGGTTGCCCGGGAGCGGGCCGGAGCACCTGCCAAACCCACAGTCCGCGTGTTCAAGGGGCGGGATGTCTCCGCGGATTGGTGGCGGGAGCAGGACTGAATGCCCCTCGTCTGCCTCATCACCTGCTCGAGCAAGGAGGAAGCCCTGCGGATCGCTCGGGCCCTGGTGCACGAGCGCCTCGCGGCCTGCGTGAACCTCATCCATGGTCTCCACTCCATCTACTGGTGGAAGGGCGCGGTGGAGGAGGCGGAGGAGGCGCTGCTGCTGGTGAAGACCACCCGGGAGCGCCTCCCCGCCCTCGTGGACCGGGTCCGGGCCCTCCACGCCTATACGGTGCCCGAGGTCGTGGCGCTCTCCATCGAGGGAGGAAACCCCGACTACCTCGCCTGGCTTGTGGATTCCGTGGCTGCCCACTCGTAGGGCCCCGAATTCCCCCAACCAAGAGGAATTTCGGAAATTCCCGGATAACTCAAACAGAGGGGTGCCCTCCGAGGGCCCCGGCAGGCCATGGCGCGCGTGGTTCTCCAGAAGGTAACGAAGGTATACCCGAACGGCATCGTGGCCCTCCGGGGAGTCTCCCTCTCCATCGAGCCCGGGGAGTTCGTGTTCCTGGTGGGATCCTCGGGGGCTGGCAAGTCCACCCTCCTGCGCCTCCTGTACCGGGCGGAGGTCCCCACGGAGGGCGCTGTGTGGGTGGACGGGGTGGAGGTCAACCGGCTCCGGCCGCGGGAGGTGCCCCGCCTGCGGCGGCGGATCGGGGTGGTGTTCCAAGACTTCAAGTTGCTCCGGGACCGGACCGTGGCGGAGAACGTGGGTTTCGTCCTCCGGGTGACGGGGACGCCTCCCGATTGGATCCCCCCCCGGATCCGGTGGGCACTGGAGACGGTAGGCCTCCTGGACCGGGCGGACGCCTTCCCTCACGAGCTTTCGGGGGGAGAGCAGCAACGGGTGGCCATTGCCCGGGCCATTGCCCTCCGCCCAGGGCTCCTTCTCGCGGACGAGCCCACGGGAAACCTGGACCCCGAGACCTCGTGGGAGATCATGCGGCTGCTGGTGCGCATTCACCTCCAGGGGACCACGGTGGTGATGGCTACCCACAACCGACTCCTCGTGGACATCCTCCGCCGCCGGGTGGTGGAGCTTGCGGAGGGTCAGGTGGTACGGGACGAGGCGTGGGGTGGATACCTCGGGGGTTCATGAATTCTCGGTGAGCGGGGTCGCCGGGGAGCCTGGGTCCTTGGGGTTCCGGCAGAGGATCACGGCGGCCCTTGCTACCGCAGGCTACGCCCTGCTTGCCGGGTGGCAAGGGAGCCGGCGGCACGGGGTGATGAGCATGGCCTCCGTGACCACCCTCCTGGCGGCGCTCCTCGCCCTGGGAGGTTCGTTCCTCGTGCTCCTCAATCTCCAGCGTCTGACCGCCCACGTGGAAGCCCAGGTCGTGGTGGTGGCCTACCTGCGGGAAGGGTTAAGCCCCAGACAGATCCAGCAAGCGGTGGAGGCCGCGGGACGCATAGGCCAGCGGGCCGTGTTCGTCCCCAAGGAGGAAGCCCTCCGCAGGCTCCAGGAATCCCTGGGGCTGGACCTCCGGGATGTGGTGCAGACCAATCCCCTTCCGGACACCCTGGAGGTATACCCCGCTCACCCCGGGGACCTCCCGCGCATCTCCCGGGCCCTGCGGTCCGTTCCCGGAGTCGAGGAGGTGGTCCACGGCGGAGACGTGGTGGAGCGGATACTGGCGGTGACCCGCCTGGTGCGGTGGGTGGGAGGGGGGGCTACCGCGGTGCTGGGGATGGTGGCCGTGGTGGTGATCATGAACACCGTGCGCCTCACCATCCACGCCCGACGGCAGGAGATCGAGATCATGCGGCTGGTGGGAGCCGGGGGCGGGTTCATCCGGGCCCCGTTCCTCGTGGAGGGGATCCTCCACGGAGGGCTGGCCGCGTTGCTGGCCCTGGGAGTGCTGGGGGCGGGGTACAGCCTCGGGGTACGGCTCCTTACATCCGCTTGGCCCATCTGGCCCGTGGTCCCACCCCAGAAGGCCCTTCCGCTCCTGGCCGCGGTGCTCCTGGCGAGCGGGGTGGGGATCGCGGGGGGAGCAAGCGCGCTAACCACCCTGAGGTTCTTGCGGCCGTGAGACCGGCGCGGAACGGGTTTCGGGGAGCTCTGGGCCTCCTGGTGGGGCTGCTCGTGGCCACGCCAGCCCCAGGGTTTCCGGTGGTTGTGGACCGGAAGCAGCAGGAGCTGCGGGGACTCCGGGAGGCATTGTCTCAGAAGCGGCGGGCCCTGCAGCTCAGCCGGGCCCGGGAGCGCCGGGTTCTGGCTGAGCTGGAGCGCATCGAGCGGGCCCGGGAAGCCGTGGAGCGGGAGCGGGAGGTGTTGGAGGCTCGGCTCCAGCACCTCCGCGCGCAGGAACGCCGCACGCGGGCCCACCTTGAGGCCGCGGAAGTGCTCCTGGGACGGAGCAGGGCTAGGCTCGCGAAACGGCTTCGGGACCTCTACAGGACCGGCAGGGCCGGATACGTGGATGTGCTCCTGGGAGCCAGCACCTTCCCGGAGCTCCTCAACCGCTTCCGGTTCCTGAGCCGCATCGTGCAGGCGGACGTGGGACTCCTTAAACGAACGCGCCGGGAATACGAGGCGTGGCGGGATCTCCGGGCGAAGCTGGCGGCCCAGCGCCGGGAGATAGAAGTCCTCGCGCAGGCCATGGTGGCTCGGGCCCGGGCCCTTCGAGAGCACGAGCGAAGCAAACGGCTGCTCCTCGACCGCATCTCCCGGGAGCGCGCCCTGTACGAGCGGGCCGTGGAGGAACTGGAAGAGGATTCCCGGCGCCTGGAAGCCCTGATCCGCCGGTTGCAGGGCAACGCCGCGGCTACCCGGATCGGCCTGCGCATCCGGGCAGGACTTGTCTGGCCGGCCCGGGGATCGGTGGTCTCCGGGTTCGGGTTCCGTCTGCACCCCCTCTTCCGGATCCGGAGGATGCACACGGGCGTGGACATCGCCGCACCCTGGGGGAGCCCGGTCTACGCCGCGGCCCCGGGCACCGTGCTGTACACGGGTTGGTTCGGGGGATACGGGAAGATCGTGCTCCTCGACCATGGGGGAGGGGTCAGCACCCTGTACGGGCATCTCTCCGCCATCCTGGTCTCCCCGGGTCAGCAAGTCCGGGCCGGCTTCCTGCTCGGGCGGGTGGGGACCACGGGATACACCACGGGCCCCCACCTGCACTTCGAGGTGCGCATCGGGGGACGCCCCGTGGATCCCCTGGGTCCGTAAGCCCGTTCCGTGGGCCTTGCCGGGGGTGTCCTTGCCCGTCGAGAATGGAGGGGAGGGGATTGGTGTGTTGCTCGCACAGCGTGGAATTCCCCGGGAGGTCCACGGGGACGGTCGGTTTGTGCTCCGGGAGTTCACCCCTGCCTACCTCCGGACCTACGAGGAGGGGCGGCTGCGGGAGAAGGTGGAGGAGGCCCTGGAGGCGATGCGCGACTGCACCCTCTGCCCCCGGAACTGCCACGTGAACCGACTGGAGAACCGGTTTGCGGTGTGCCGGGTGGGCCGGTACGCCCGGGTCTCCGCCTTCTTCCCGCACTTCGGGGAGGAGGATGCGCTGCGGGGCTGGCGGGGGTCTGGGACCATCTTCTTCTCGTGGTGCAACCTGCGCTGCGTCTTCTGCCAGAACTTCGAAACGAGCCAGATCGGGGAAGGGGTGGATGTGACGCCGCAGGAGCTTGCGGCCATGATGCTGCGACTGCAGGAGCTGGGGTGTCACAACATCAACCTCGTGACCCCAGAGCACGTGGTGCCGCAGATCCTGGAGGCGCTTCCGTATGCCATCGGGAAAGGGCTACGGATTCCCATCGTGTACAACACCAGCGCCTACGACAGCCTTCACTCCATCCGGCTCATGGACGGGGTGGTGGACATCTACATGCCGGACTTCAAGCTCTGGAATAAGGAACGGGCCCGCCGCTACCTCCTGGCTCCCGATTACCCAGAGGTGGCCCGCCAGGTGATCGCCGCCATGCACGCCCAGGTGGGCGACCTCATGGCGAACGAGGACGGAATCGCCCTGCGGGGGCTCCTGGTGCGGCACTTGGTGATGCCGGGCATGCTGGAGGACACCCGGGAGATCCTGCACTGGCTGGGGCGGTTGTCCCCCGATACCTACGTGAACGTCATGGATCAGTACTACCCCGCCTGGAAGGCCAAGATGGATCCCAAGTACCGGGACATCAACCGCCGCATCTTCCCGGAGGAACTGGAACAGGCATACCGGTACGCCCGGGAAGCCGGGCTGTGGCGACTGGACCGCCGCTGGCGCCGGATCCCGGGGATGCTGTGGTTGTAGCAGGGAGAGGGTCCGGAGGCCCGGAACCTCCCACGGCCTTTGGAGGCACTCCAGGGATGTCGCGCTTTCCACACCACCTGGGCCTCAGGACGCCGCAGGTGCGGGCCGCTCTCGTCTCCGTGAGCGTGAGCGTGGGGATCCTCGGCCTCAAGGCCGCCGCCTACCTCCTCACGGGCTCCGTGGCCTTTCTCTCGGACGCCGCGGAGTCCGTGGTGAACGTGGTGGCGGCGAACATCGCCCTGGTGGCCCTGGCGGTGGCCACAAGACCTCCGGACGCCGGACACCCGTACGGCCACGGGAAGGCGGAGTACATCAGCGGGGCCACGGAGGGCGCCCTGGTGGCCGTGGCCGGTGGGTGGGTGGTGTTCACCGCCCTCCGGCGCCTCCTGCGTCCCGTACCCCTGCAGGCCCTGGACTGGGGACTCGGATTGGTGGCCCTCGCGACCCTCGCGAACTACCTGACCGCCCGGTTCCTCCTGCGCATCTCGCGCGAGGTGCGATCCCTGGCTCTGGAGGCGGACGCCAGGCACCTGCTGGCGGACGTGTTGACCTCCCTCGCCGCCCTCGGGGGTGTGGGCCTGGTCCGGCTCACGGGCCTGGAGTGGCTGGATCCGGTGGTGGGCGGGGCTGTAGGCCTGCACATCGTGCGGATGGGCGCCGGGGTGTACCGGGAGGCCCTCGGAGGCCTCATGGACCAATCGCTTCCGCCTCCGGAGGAGGCGAGGATCCGGGCCATCCTGGATGCGCACCGGGACGAGATCGTGGACTACCACGCCCTGCGGACCCGCAGGGTGGGACCGCAGCGCTTTGTCGATCTTCACCTGGTCCTCCACCGGACCCTCCCCGTGGGGGAGGCCCATACCCTCTGCGACCGCCTGGAGGAGGACATCCGCGGGGAGCTGCCGGACGCGGACATCACCATCCACGTGGAGCCGTGCGGCCCCGCGTGTCCCCGGTGCCCCCCCATTCGGGCAGGGGCAGGCCCTGCGCCCGGAAGGGACGACTCCGGCATTCTGGAGTCCCGGGAGCGCGCTTGACGGGTGGGGTAAAATTTTAGCCGGAGCAAAATTAGCAGGAGCTAAATCCAACCTCCTCCGCATGGAGGGGAACCCATGACCACCGCGGCCATCCAGGACTACCTGAAGGTGATCTACAAGCTGGCACAGGGCGGGTGGGTGAGCACCAACGCCATCGCCCGGCGCATGCGGGTGGCTCCCGCCTCCGTCACCAAGATGCTCAAACGCCTGAGCGCCCGCGGGCTTGTCACCCATACCCCCTATCGCGGAGTGCGGCTCACCCCGAAGGGCGAGCGGGCGGCCCTGGAGGTGATTCGGCACCATCGGCTTGTGGAGCGGTATTTGGCGGACCGCCTGGGGCTACCGGTGGAAGCGGTGCACGCGGAGGCGGAGCGCCTGGAGCATGTGCTTTCCGATCTGCTCGCGGAGCGCATCGCGGCCTCCCTGGGCGACCCTCGGTTCGACCCCCACGGGGATCCTATCCCCACCCGGGAGGGACGGCTCCGGGAACAACGGTTCCCGCGCCTCAGCGAGGTCTCCCCGGGCGCGGTCTGTGTGGCCCGGGTGCGGGACAGCGACGCCCGCACCCTGCGACAGGTGGCACGCCTGGGGCTGCTCCCCGGAGAGCGGGCTTGGATCCTGGGGCGGCGCCCGGATGGCCGGGTGGAGGTGCAACTCTCCTCCGGGGCCGTGGTGCGGCTGGCCCGGCGGGTGGCGGAGAGCGTCTTCGTGGAGACCGAGCTGTGAGGCGACTCCTCCCCTTCTTCGGAATCCTCCTGGCCGCCTGCACGGCGCCCGCGGGGAATCCGGGCTCGGACAAACCCCACGTGGTGGCCACCATCAGCATCCTCGCGGACTTCACGCGTCAGGTGGCGGGGAGCCGCCTGCTGGTTACCAGCCTCCTTCCCGTGGGCACGGATCCCCACACCTACGAGCCCGTCCCTCGGGACGTACAGCGCATTGCGGAAGCGCAGGTGGTGATCTACAACGGCCTCCAGCTGGAGAAGTGGCTGGAGAAGCTCGTGGAGAATGCGGGCGGCCGGTTCGTCCTGGTGGAGGCCACCCGAGGGCTACGGCCCGCGGTCCAGGAAGCCGGCCTGGATCGGGGCGATCCAGACCCGCATCTCTGGGTGGATCCCGTGTTCGCACAGGCGTACGTCCGGAACATCCGCGATGCCCTGGAGGCCTTCGATCCCGCGGGGCGCATGGTCTACCGGGCGAACGCGGAGCGGTACCTCCGGGAGCTCGTGCAGCTGGACCGATGGATCCGGGAGCAGATCCAGCAGATACCGCCTGCCCATCGGAAGCTCGTGACCACCCACGATGCCTTCCGCTACTTCGGGCACCGCTACGGTCTTCGGGTGGTGGGGACCATCTGGGGGATCAGCACAGAGGACGAGCCTTCCGCTCAGGAGATCGCACGCCTCGTGGACCGTATCCGGCAGGAGCGGGTACCCGCGGTGTTCGTGGAGACCACCATCAACCCGAAGCTCATGGAGCGGGTGGCCCGGGAGGCGGGGGTGCGCATCGGTGGCAGGCTCTACGGGGACTCCCTGGGGCCGCCCGGGAGCGGAGCCGACACCTACCTCGGGATGATGCGGCACAACGTCGGGGTGCTGGTGGAGGCCTTGCGATGAGGGAAATGGCCATCGAGGTGCGCAACCTCACGGTCTCCTACCGGGGGCAGCCCGCCCTCCGCAATGTCTCCTTCCAGATCGAGCCAGGCCTTCTCGTGGGCCTCGTGGGCCCCAACGGGGCCGGGAAGTCCACCCTCCTCAAGGCCCTGGTGGGGCTGGCCGTTCCCGACACGGGATCCGTGCGGATCTTCGGACAGCCCGCCCCGCAGGCCCGGCGCCTGGTGGCGTATGTACCCCAGCGCAGCGAGGTGGACTGGGACTACCCCATCGTGGTAGAGGAGGTGGTCCTCATGGGGCGGTTCGTCCATCTGGGACTGATCCGGAGGCCGAGGTTTGAGGACCGACAGTTGAGCCGCAAGGCCCTTCAGCAGGTGGGGATGGAAGGGTTTGCGGATCGCCAGATCGGACAGCTCTCGGGCGGCCAGCAGCAGCGGGTCTTCCTCGCCCGGGCCCTGGCCCAGGAGGCCCGGGTGCTGCTGTTGGATGAGCCCTTCGTGGGGGTGGATGCGGCCACGGAGGAGACCATCTACGCCCTGCTGCGCCGCCTGCAGCAGGAGGGGCGGACCGTGGTGGTGGCCACCCACGACCTCAGCCGGGCACAGACCGCCTTCGATCGTCTCCTGCTCCTCAATCAGGTGCTGGTGGCCTACGGACCGCCGGAGCGGGTCTTCACGCCGGCCCTCCTGCAGCGCACCTATGGGGGCCGCCTCACCCTGCTGGAAATTGCGGATCGGAGAAGGGGGAAGTCGCCATGACCCTTTCGGAGATCTTCATAGCTCCCCTGCAGTACGCGTTCATGCAGCGGGCCCTCCTGGCCGCGGTGATGGTGGGAGGGATCTGCGCGGTTCTGAGCTGCTTTCTCCTCGTGAAGCGGTGGGCCCTGCTGGGGGACGCCATCTCCCATGCGGTGCTGCCCGGGGTGGCCCTTGCCTACCTGTTCCATCTTCCCTTCTTCCTCGGGGCCGTGGGGACGGGGATGGCGACGGCCCTGGGAATCTCCGCGGTGGAGCGGCACTCCCGTATCAAAGAGGACTCCGCCATGGGGATCCTCTTCACGGGTGCCTTCGCCCTCGGATTCGTGCTCATCAGCCGCATCCGCAGCCGTGCCATAGACCTCTTCCACATCCTGTTCGGCAACGTGCTGGGCGTATCGGACACCGACCTCCTGCTCACCGCGGCCACGGGGGTCGTGGTGCTCGGGGTGGTGGCGCTCTTCTACAAGGAGCTGGTGCTGTGGACGTTTGACCCCACCGCGGCGAGCGCCATGGGGGTCCCCGTGGCGGCCCTCCACTACACCCTCATGCTGTTGCTCTCCGTGACCATCGTGGCGTCCCTGCAGGCGGTGGGAATCGTGCTGGTGGTGGCCATGCTGATTACCCCGGGCGCCACCGCTTACCTCCTGGTGGACCGCATGTCCCGCATGATCCCCCTGGCGGTCGCGGTAGGGGTGGCCTCGGGCCTGAGCGGTCTCTACCTCTCCTACCACCTGAACGTGGCCTCCGGTCCCACCATGGTGCTCGTAGCCACCGCCCTCTTCCTCCTCGCCATGCTCCTGGGTCCCCGGGAGGGGATGCTGTGGAATGCCATGCGGAGACGTCGGACTGCCCGACGGGTGGCGCTGGAGGACCTGTTGAAGCAGGCCTACCTCGCGGACCGCGGCAGGGGGATCTCCGTCCACCACCTCGCCCGACGCCTGGGCCTGGCGCCCACCGCGGTCCTCGCCCTTGTCCGGCGCCTCGCGCGGGAGGGGCTGGTGCAGCTCCGGGACGGTGGAATCCTGCTCACCGACCGGGGCCGGGAGCAGGCGGTGGCCCTGGTGCGCTCCCATCGGCTCTGGGAGCGGTACCTGGTAGACCGCGGAGGCGTACCGTGGACGGACGTGCACGCGGAGGCGGAGCGCCTGGAACACCTCTCTCCCCGGGAGCTCGCAGCGGAGCTGGACGAAGCCCTGGGACGCCCGGCTCGGGACCCTCACGGCGCCCGCATTCCCCGGGACGAGCGGGAATCCTGGGAGCCGGTCCGCCGGCTTGTGGAGCGACAAAGCGGCGAGACGGTGGACGTCCTGGAGGTGGAGGACGAGGATCCGGAGGTCCTGCGTCGCCTTTCGGAGAAGGGGATCCTCCCGGGCGTCCGCCTTGAAGTGCTGGAGGTGCATCCGGAGGGCGTGCGGATTCGGGTGGACGACCGGGAGGAGATGCTGGAGCCGGATCTGGCGACGGCAGTCCTCACCGCCGCGGATTGAGCATGGCGGTGAGGACTGCGGTGGCGGAAGGGTCGGGGTAGGCTACCCCCATCTCCGGGACGGCTTGGTTCCGATCCGAGCAGAGGACCTGGGTCCGTGGCTGATGGTCGCGGTCCGGTTCGAGGAGCGGGTATGGAGTCAGCCCAGGGCAAGACGCTCCGTCCGACGCTCCCGGAAATCAAAGAGGGCCGCGGATCCCCGTGTGAGGTACCCCGGGCTCACCACGAGGGAGGTTCCGAGCAGCTCCGTGCGCAGCTCCGGAGTGCGAACCACCACCAGCTGCGGGTTGTACGTCTTGATGAGTTGGGCGAGCTCCTGACTGCCGGTTTCTCCGAGGCCCCGATGGGCGGGCGGGGTCGTAAAGAGGAACACCTTGAGGGAGTCCTTCAGCTCCTGCAACACCTTCAGGCGGTACTCCACCTCCCAGGCCTCGTAGCGCAGCCGGGTGACCTCCTCCCGGGCGCGGACCCTTTCGTCCACGATCTCCCCGCCCATGCCGGCAAAGACCACATGCCCAGGTCCAATGGAGAAGGTGCCATGTACGCTGTGCATGTAGGGGTAGACGAGCTCGACGTTGTAAGCCTCCCGGAGGTAGTCCACGATGGGCGCGTCGTCCGGTCCTGGAACGTGATAGGTGGGGAGATTGGCGGAACCCAGGATCTTGAAGAGGGCCGCGAGGGTCTCTGCGGTGGGATTCGGGCCGGTGAGGTCGCCCACTACCGCAATGGCGTCTGCCTCCGCCTCTGTCGCGGATCTCACGAGACGGTGGACCGCGTCCACATCGCCCCGAGGCTCAGCGGCAAGCATCACGTATCGGAGGATCCTCCGCACGTCTGCACCTCCAGGTCCCCCTCCACCATACCGATGGTGGGGGGGGAGTGTAAAGGGCGGACCGATGCGGCCCTTTCGGGGAGCAGAAGAGCCCATCTGGCCCATGCTAGACTGTCTACGGGCCGGCGTAGCTCAAGGGAAGAGCAGCGGATTTGTAATCCGCGGGTTGCGGGTTCGAATCCCGCCGCCGGCTCCAGTGGTCTCTGTTCCCTCGACGGTGCCCCCCTGATACGGTCTCCCCTGGGTGAGCCGTGGATCTTCGTTCAGGCATAGACAACCTACGACCCGAGGGCTCAACCGAAGGCTTTACACGGTCGTTCAGCCCTCGCCGGGCCGTTCCTGTCCGTTGACCATGGCTACCACGGTCGGGACCTCGGACCAATGGATGCCCCGCCCGGCCGACGTACAGGTCCTCCTGCGGGTCCTCTACTGCCTCGTTCGGGATCTCAAGCGAGCGGGAAAAATCGTGCACCCCTCCATTGCAGGCGGTCGGAAGGTGATGGGGGGTGGCGGCCATGGTCGTCGCACAGCTTCTCTTTGGCCCAGAGGACCATGTGTGGCACCTGCTCACCGAGGGGTGGGCCCCGGGAATAGAGCGGTGCATGCACCTGGATCCGGGAGAGGAGGTATGGCTCGTATCGGTGCCTGTGCTCCGGTGGACAGATTCCCGGGTAATGCTGGAGGCCATGGCAGAGCTGAATGACCCAGCGGAGGCGATCCGTCGCTACGAGGAGATCGTCCGGGGCGAGCGGATGCGCCGGAGGCGGGAGTTCGCGGAGCGCTGGCTCACGAAGGCCGAGCGGGACGTGGCCCGCCTGGCCTGTCAGGGACTGGACAACGCCGCCATCGCCCGCCGCCTGGGCCGCAGTTCCAGGACTGTGGCCAATCAGCTGAGCGCGGTCTACGACAAGCTGGAGGACTGGCTGGGGTTTCCGGAGCCGCCGGCCAACCGGGCCGTGCTTCTCGCAGAACTCGTTCCTTATTTCGAGCTCGTCGCAAACCCCCAAACCGGTGTCGGGAACCGCTCACTAAGCAGAAAGGGAAACGCTTCTCATGCGCGGAGGTCGCGGAGCGGTTAATCTCCTCCCGAACACATCTGTCGGGAGGTACGAGACCATGCGGTACTGGATCCTGCTGCCCGTTGCGGCGCTGCTGGTGGGAGGTTCGGCCCTGGCGGAGCCGGGGAACCCTATCGCCATGACGGCCACCTACTACGCAGGCGCCGTTCGTGGCTACACGTGTGACATCTGGCGGTTTATGCCCACCAGCGAGCGAACGGCCTACATCCTCGGGGTCATCGCACTCGCGGACACCCTGTACGCCTCGGATCGGCTGGACTACGAGATGGACCAGGCCGTACGGCTTCCACTGAGCGCCGTGACTTACCGGCACCTCGTAGACGCGGGGTGCCAGTACATGCCCGCGAACACGCCGGTCGTGTCGGTCCTGTACTCACTCAAGTGAGGGGGTGATGGCGTTCGAGGTCGGGCTGTACCGGTTCCGGTGGGTGTCGGAGGAAGGCGGGCGGCTCCCTAGGTTCCTGGGACCCACCCTCCGGGGCGGGTTGGGCCACGTCCTGCGCCGCATGGTCTGCGTGACCCGGCTGCCGGACTGTGCCGCCTGCCTCCTGCGGTTCCGGTGCGCCTACCCCGTCCTTTTCCAGCCGTTCGCGCGGGAGCCCTCCTCCGAGGGTGGACGTTACGGGCGCATGCCGGTGCCGTTCGTGTTGCGGGTACCCTTCGGGAGGCCCTGGCGGCCCGAGCTCAGGCCTGGGGAGCCCGTGGAGTTCGAGATGGTCTTGGTAGGACGGGCCAACCTGGACCTGCCCTACTACGTGCTGGCGCTGGCTGACCTCGGCCGGATCGGCCTGGGACCCAACCGCCACCGCCTCCGGCTGGAGCAGGTCGAGGCCTGGGACGGAAGCCGCTTTCTACCCGTTTACGCCTCGGACGGGACGCTCCGGACCGACGCTCCTACGCTGACGCTGCAGCAGCTGGTAGGCGAACCGGCTCTGCCAGACCGCACCCGCGTCACCGTCCGGTTCGCCTCTCCCGTGCGCCTGGACTTGGGCGGCGACCTGATCTACCCGGTCCGCTTCCACCACCTGGTCCGCGCCCTGGAGCAGCGCTTCCGCGCCCTTGCGGCCTGCTACGGCGGGGCACCTCCGGACAGGGTTCCGCTCGAGGAAGCAGAACACGCGCGGG